>JBASOB010000700.1:0-1969 GCA_049657865.1 Mobilitalea sp. | reverse complement strand
GCTCTTCTCATTATCAAGAATCAGCGAGAGTCTGGAATCATAAAGCCAGCTTTCACTCCAAAATCCCTTAATCGGTAGTTCCGGAAAATATTTTTTATAGAACTCCAATGCCAGCATCATGGATGTTCTTAATCTTTCCGGAGTATATCCAGGTCCTGAGGGTACATGTAATGCTAGAAGGGTATCTCCTGGTTCCAGCGCGGTATCCCAATCCTCTTTATGAATCGTAATGGGTTCCTTTTGGACATAACCCATCGGACTGATTGGATTTGCCGTAATAAAATCAGCCTCCTCAAGCCAAACAGAAGTGAATTTACCCGTTTCATCAAAGACCTTGTTAATTCCATTCACCTGTCCATCTCTTCGGAACTCCTCATCTGCGTGTCGCAGGGCAATGACTTTATTCGTCGAATGATTTCTATACATCGTCAAGTTGTCCCCAAATTTGTAAGGTATAAAGAAAAATCGATCCATCAGAAAGATGGCACAAGTATAAAAGTTCATATCCCACGGGAAATCGCTTACGCTAATATCATCCTTATCCAGCCATTTTCTCAGCTGTGCTTCCATTGGCTGATACGGTATTTGCTGATAATATTCTAGCGGAACCCCCCTATCCATCAGGAGCTGCATGGAGGGTTCAACGCATGCAAATAATAGCAGCAGGGAGTAAAATTCCTTATATTCTTTCAAGCATACTGGCATCATATTCGTATAATTGTCTATATCGCATCGGTTTCTTGCAGAACACATATCCCAAACCAGGAATTTCGTGAAATAGAATAATACAGTATCTTGTTCAATCTCATCGATTGCCGACAACATAATGCTCTGTTTCTCTTGGGGAATCTGATATCTGTCAAATATATCTTGTAAAAATACTTTTCCAATTAGATATGACTGCTCTTTCTCTTCATATAAATCAAAATATTGGCTCAGCCCCTCCGGTAAATTATCAAAACCGCAATATACTACGCATTCTTCAAATTCAAATCGTTTTTTTCTCATAATAACAACCATGCCTTTCTCTCTACCTGCAAAAATTTGGGCTGCAGGCACAAATTTACGCTATCCTTTCAGTGATATCGTTCCCATAGGATAGTAACCATTTATCTCATCATCATTTGCAAATGCTATATTCCCAATGGTTGTGATTCCTGTTTCAATTCCTATTTCCAAGATATATTTTCCACTTTTCAAATCCTCAGATATTAGAAAACTTTCTTCCCAAAGGATATCAATATCCGGAAGCCACGTTCTGATGTCCTCCCTACTTTTTAGAGGATAGGTGTTATTGTTATTTCTTAAGCGAAGGATCAGTGGATAATTATGATAAATCGGTGCCACGCCGACATTGGCCAACAGTGCACTGATCTTCAGTCTCTGACCGCAAATGATCTGTGCATCATAAGTGAATTTTCTGAGTTCAAACCGGTAACCCATTCTATTAACCCAGCGTATTATACTGTCTTTCCAATCCTCCGGTACAACGGCACCCTTGTTATTATAGGAAGAGATATGCCATTTGAGTGATTCATTAATGATATAATCAATATCCCAGCCCTGTTGATACCAGTCCTGCATATGCCAGCAAGCTTCGAATACGATCGGAGCCTTCTTCCATGCCTCTCCCATATGAAAGTTCTGAATATTTTCAGGATAGAAATCAAGCATGTGGGACCACTCTTTTCCGTGAAATCCGCCCATATCTCCCAGGCAGTCTACGCGAAATCCTACTGTCTCTTTTCGGCTGCTAATCCTGCCGATTGATTTCGGATCATGCAGAAGTGCTTCGAGCGGAGTAATCTTAAAATTATCCAGGTAAGCATCTGTAATCTCTGCAATCTGCTCTGTACTTAAAAATTCTGTGCCTCCGCCTTCGCCCCAGGCACCGATAATCGCTAAATCAATTGAATTGATGAGAGGATTTCCATCAAAGTATTCTGCACAGGCCTTAATGAATCTTGAC
>JBASOB010000699.1:0-4098 GCA_049657865.1 Mobilitalea sp. | reverse complement strand
GGTAGAAATCATTCGATTATCTACCGGGTTTTTATGGTCCTATGATATACGGGAGAGAATGTTAAATCTACTCTATTGTTAGTACAACCACTGATTTTGATGGGATACAAGCATATATTTGATTGTTTTCTAATCTTAAATTGCTAAAAACAGCTTCTGCAATTGCTTCTGGATTTTCAAAGGTATTTCTAGCGTTCATTTCATCTGAAGTCAATATAGTTCCTGATATTTTGCTTTTGCTAGTCCCGAGAAGTTCGCAGTTTATTTCAACCTCATGATAAGGATCTAGGTTACAGAGGGAGATATGAATTGTACCTTTTGAATCCATAGAGGAGGAAACGCTAAGCTGATTGATTTTTTCTTCTCCGTAATTGTAATAAGTTTGCTCTAGGTTTGTTTCAAGTAATTCGGCATTTTGGTGGACAGAAAACATTTTAAATACATAGTAGGTTGGTGTTAGTATCATTTTATTACCCTCTGTTAAAATTACGGATTGTAATACATTAATTATCTGCGCTATATTAGCCATCTGAATACGGTCGCAATGATTGTTAAAAAGATTAAGGTTGATACCTGCCACCAAAGCATCACGCAAGGTATTCTGCTGGTATAGGAAACCTGGATTTGTACCCGGTTCTACTTGATACCAGGTGCCCCATTCATCCACAATTAAGCCTACTCGATTGTTTTTGTCATAGTTATTCATTATTTCAACATTTTTATTGATTAGCTCTTCCATGTATAAGGTCATCTGTAATATGCTAAACCATTCTTTTTCATCAAAATCGACAGCAGATCCTTTGGGCTGGCTCCAGTCTAAGGGCATCGTGTAATAATGAAGGCTTAAGCCGTTCATATATTCCCCGGCATTTTTCATTAATACTTCCGTCCAATTATAATCGTCTGCATTAGCACCACAGGCTACTTTATACAGTTTGTTTTCACCAAAATCTCTAAGATAGGTAGCGTACCTGCGGTATTCGTCTGCATAATATTCTGGACGCATCTGACCGCCGCATCCCCAATTTTCATTACCAACTGCAAAATATTCTAGTTTCCAAGGCTGTTCTCTTCCGTTTTCTTTTCTTAAAATAGTCATAGGTGATATGCTGTCAGAAGTAATATATTCAACCCATTGCTGCATTTCTCTCACGGTACCACTACCTAGATTACCGCTAATATATGGATCGGCACCGATAAGCTCACATAACTCCATAAATTCATGGGTGCCGAAATGATTGCTTTCCGTGACACCACCCCAGTGCGTATTAATCATCGATGGGCGATTTTCACAAGGTCCAATGCCCTCCATCCAGTGATAATTATCTGCAAAGCAGCCACCCGGCCATCTGAGAACAGGTATCTTCATTTCTTTTAAAGCATCTATTACATCTCTTCGTATTCCGTTCGTATTAGGAATTGCTGAATCCTTGCCAACCCATAAACCTTCGTAGATACATCTGCCTAAATGTTCTGCAAAATGTCCATAAATGTTTTTGTTAATGGTTCCTTTTCTGATCTCTGAATTTACTTGCATTTTTATCATGATATTATCCTTTCTTTCGTCAAGTGCTTGATAATTAATGGTAATAGGTTCTCGTAAAGTTAAAATGTAGAATCCTTTAAATGGTTTTGTATTAAAAAACGATTAACATATATAATTTAAAACAAAAACGTATAATAATCAACTATTATTTTTGAAAATATGAACATATTATACAAAAAATGTTGACATTATGATATAATTAAGCATATAATACCATTTATAAGGTTAAACGATATACAAAGAAGGGAAGGGGATATAAAACAAAAGAAGAAGGCAAGAAGAATTGAAAGGAAAATCAATTTATTTACATCTCTTTTTGGGTAATAACAAGAAGTGCCAGAATAGAGCATTTGCAATGGTTACATACGTCCAAATACACGGTTGCGATGTGGCAGATATTCGGATAAAGAGCTAGTCTGGGATGCTGCTGACCTTAAATTTAGGATATTTAAACGAAATAGCAAAGGATAGCATATAAAATCGATTTACATATAAAAATTATCTATAAGATATTATTTTAGGTGTAAAAGCCTATATTTGCGGGATAAGTTACTTGATTATTAAAAAATCTATTCAAAAGATGAACAATTTACACAAAACTATTGACATAAAAACACGATTTAGGTATACTATCACTAGTAAAACGATTTACATATAGCTAAACTAAATATCAATAATTTAATAAGCAGAGAGAATATAATAGGAGGAGATGAGCTGAGTATAAAAAAATGGATACAAATGCTTTGCTAAATACCGAGTTTCTGTTTAGTTATAGATACAGTCTCACCAAATATAGAATAAAAGATAGAATGTCATGATTTGTGCTGATATAAGACATAAATATTGAGAACTATAATGGTGTATCAGAAGCTTTTTAAACGGATTATTTTAACTAGCAAGAAAAAAGTGATAGATGGGGAGGAAATGCTGAATGAATGGTCTTAGTAATAGGAAAAAGAGGAGAGGGTATATTGAATTCTTATATATCATGCCTTTTTTACTTTTGGTTTTTGCTTTTTCGTATTATCCTCTATATGGGTGGATTTATTCGTTTTTTGATTATCAACCTCCGTTAGCGTTTTCCTGGGATTCCTTTGTAGGATGGAAATGGTTTAAAGTACTGTTTCAGAGTAAATCCTTCATGAGACAAACGGTTGAGGTGCTTCGCAACACATTTGCTATGAGTGGTATTGCATTAGCTTTTTCATGGCTCCCAATGGTTTTTGCTATCTTTCTCAATGAAATCAAAAATATGAAGTTTCGTAAGTTGTTTCAGACAGTAACTACATTACCAAACTTTATAAGCTGGGTATTAGTTTATTCAGTCGCATTTCTTCTTATGAGTAACAATGGTATGTTTAATTCTGTTGGAATGGATCTGGGCATATTAGAAAGACCAATTGATTTCCTGAAATCGAACGAGCATATGTGGTTTAAGATGTGGTTATGGCTCACTTGGAAGAATCTTGGATGGGCAGCGATCATGTACATTGCGGCTATATCCGGAATTGATACAGAATTGTATGAGGCTGCTAGAGTTGATGGAGCAAATCGTATGAAGATCATACGTAATATCACAATTCCTAGCTTATTACCTACATTTTTTGTACTTCTGTTATTAAATATTTCGAATATCTTAAATAATGGTATGGAACAGTATTTTGTTTTCCAAAATGCATGGAATAGAGAGCATATTCAAGTACTAGATTTGTATGTGTACAATTTATCTACCAGTAAACCTCCGGTATACTCAGTATCAACTGCACTTAGTATGTTAAAGAGCATTGTAAGCCTGGTTCTACTGTTTGGTGCAAACACCTTTTCTAAGATAGTACGTAAGCAAAGTATAATATAAAGGAGGTATAACATGAGAAAGAAAAATCATTTGACAGATAAACGAAACACAATAAAACATCATTCTATTGGTGATCGTGTGTTCGATATAATAAATTATACAATTTTTTCACTATTTTCTTTTATATGTGTATATCCCTTTTATTATATTTTTATCAACACGATCAGCGACAATAAAATAAGCGAAAAAGGTGGAGTCGTATGGTTCCCTAAGGGAATACACCTGCAAAACTATATTGATGCATTTAAAATACCGGGACTTGGGCAGGCAGCATTCATCTCGGTTTCCAGAACCCTTATTGGAACCGTCTTTACTGTACTTTTTGCCTTATTCTTGGGATATATGTTTACGAGAGAGACTTTATTTAAACGAAGATTTTGGTATCGCTTTGTGGTTGTAACGATGTATTTTAACGCAGGTATTATTCCTTGGTATCTAACAATGATGAACCTAGGACTTACGAATAACTTTCTTGGATATATTCTACCTGCTTTGGTATCACCCTTTTATATTATTCTAACCAAGACCTATATAGAATCGACACCAAAAGAGATACAGGAAGCGGCAGAATGTGATGGCGCTGGACTATTATCGATATTTTTCAGAATAATGTTTCCTATCTGCAAACCTATTTTGGCTACGATTGCAATCTTTTCTGCGGTAGGGCATTGGAATTCATTCCAAGATACCTTGCTTC
>JBASOB010000698.1:0-10161 GCA_049657865.1 Mobilitalea sp. | reverse complement strand
ATTATATACAGCATGGCAACACATCGACTTTTACCCATTGCCTGATTGTTGCTTATTATAGTTATTTACTGTCTAAACGTCTGCCATATCGTCATGATCTTGATTTTACCAGCATCATCAGAGGCGCCATGCTCCATGATTTCTATTTATACGATTGGCATGTGCCGGATAGAAGTCATAAACTTCACGGATATGTTCATCCTGGTTTTGCACTGGCGAATGCACGAAAATACTTTAACCTTAACCCAGTAGAAGCAGATATCATCGAAAAACATATGTGGCCTTTGACACTTCGCAAAGCTCCAAAAAGTAACGAGGCACTACTTGTGTGCCTCGTTGATAAATTTTGCTCCGCTCGTGAAACGTTATACATCCCGATTTTACCCAAGGAATATAAACAGATTTATCGGTCGCTCAATCGTTTGAAACCTGATTTATAAGCGATATTTTCTCTGCATTAAACCAAATGCAGGCTCTCATCAAACCCTAGCATAATATTCATATTCTGGATAGCTGCACCGGATGCACCTTTGCCAAGATTATCAATTCGTGTCATCACTAGTGCACTTCCTTTGGAATCATTTCCAAACACCATAATTTCTGCTTTATTGGTATCATTGCAGGCAGTGATATCATATCCGCCATCGAATAAATTAGCTTCCTCTTCATATGGAAGCACGGTAACGAACTTCTCTCCCTGATAATGCTCGCATAAGAGTTCATGGATATCTTTCGCATTCATCTTCTTTGACAGCATCTTCGTATGAATCGGAATCATTGCAGCAAGACCTTCATAGTTGTTTCCCAAAACAGGGATAAAAAGCGGAGATTCGGTTAAGCCAGAGCGAAGGGTCATTTCTGGAAGGTGTTTGTGGTTTAACGATAATCCGTATGGTCTTGGCGCTTTCGTATATTCATTCTTTCCATTGTTATTCTCATATTTTTCTATTAAAGCTTTGCCGCCGCCACTATAACCGGTCAATGTCTGACAGGTGACCGGATAATTTGTGGGCATTACCTTATGATAGACCAGCGGAAATACGGACAACGCAAAAGCAGAAGCATGGCAACCTGGATTGCTTACTCTTTTGCTATTTCTGATTGCTTCTCTATGTGCCTTGGATAGTTCTGGCAATCCATAAGTCCAGTCATCTGCTGTCCGATAAGCGGTACTGGCATCAATGATTTTAGTATTGGAATTAGTAACTAAGCTCACCGCTTCTCTAGCTGCATCGTCAGGGAGACATAGAAAGACTATATCTGCTTGATTTAAACATTTTGCTCTTTCACTTTGATCACGTCTCTTGTCATAATCTATTATAATCATATCCAGTTCTGAATACAGACTGAGCCTCTCATGAATCTTAAGTCCAGTTGTTCCTGTAAGTCCATCCACAAATACTTTTTTATTCATACAGCCACCTCTAATCAACTTATTTTCTTGTATTGGTTAATATTCGCCAAATATATTTATGTATATTTATACATATTGTTTAAGTTAATATACATCTTTGCTGATGAAAAGTCAATCCTTGTTATTTCAGAACATCTCCGTATAATTTCCACATATCTTCTACGCTCATTGGTCTTCCAAAGAAATAACCTTGAATCTCGTCACATAATAGCTGTGACAGTGCTACCCATTGTTCTTCCTTTTCAACTCCTTCTGCAATTACCCTGATACCTCTTACATGTGCAATCATAATGATGGATTTTACTAATTGATATCCGAAATCATCAATAGTAATCTGATCTATTAATTCTTTTGCTATTTTAATTCTATCCACAGGAAGATCCTTTAAATAACTGAGCGAGGAATACCCGGTCCCAAAGTCATCGATTGATATCGTAATTCCAAGTTCACGCATATCTTCTAATACTTTCATAATATCCGGATTATCCTGCAGTTGAATTGACTCCGTAATCTCTATGTCAATCCATTTTGGATTCAGTGACAATTCCTCGATCAACGTAACTAAATGGATAAAAAACTGATCTGAATTCAATTGTTTTAAGGAAACATTAATACCCATCATAATTTTGTTTTTATTAATTTTATTCCACTGGGCTAATTGCAGCAATGAAGTCTTCATTACCCATTCACCAATCGGAACAATATAGCCGGTTTCTTCCGCAATCGGAATAAATTCTCCTGGGGAAATAAACTCTCCTGTTGATGTCTTCCAACGAAGAAGTGCTTCAAAACCAATCAATCCGCCCATTCGAGTATTGACCTGTGGTTGAAAATACATCATAAATTCTTGTTTAAATTCCACGCGTTTTAGCATTATTTCAATTGTATTCTTCCTAAAAATTACTTCACTTAGCTTCGCATCAAATTCCTGCACCAGATTACAGCCATACTCTTTTGATTGAACCATCGCGATATCCGCATGTTTAATTAGTTCTTCTTTCGTCTGAGCGTCAACAGGTAATATAGAAATTCCTACGTTAACCGTAATGTTGATTCGATACTCCTCAATCCAATAAATATCACTGCATAATTCAATCGCCCTATATGCCGTCTCATAACCATCCGAATAATTATATTGACCTTTAATTGCAAAGACAAAAGTATCTTCACTGTAAGCAGCTAAAATCGATTCTTTTCCTGGTCTTATCAGTGGACTTAATTTTTCTGCCATCTCCAGTAATATAATTTCTCCGATATGATGTCCAAACATCGTAGTAATCATTTTAAACCTGTTTACGTCAATCGACAGAAGAAGGATTGTTTCCTTTGGTTTTAAGGAAGTAATCGCCTGTTCTAAAAATGTCAGCAAATATCTACGATTATATAAGCCTGTTACTCCGTCCTGATTCAGTAGACATTCCAGCCGTATATTCTGTTTGCTCAGTTCCTCGGTACGTTCCTGAACTTTATGTTCTAATACTATATTGAGCTCTTTTTCCTTATACAGCAGTCCTTCTTTATAAATATTTTTCTGAATATAATATGCAATCATGCTGTAAATCATAATGATTGATACACATTCCAATAGATATTCCACTTCAAATCCTTTGAATATAATAAGAAGAAGAGGAGCTCCTAATAACAAGACCGACTTACCTTTACGACCAACATTATCGTTTGGCACCTCGATATTCGTGTCTTTCATTTTCTCGCGCAGAAGTCCACCTACTCCGATGATTCCAAAGCTGAACACGTATAAGATATCCAAATAAGAACTGTTCACCTCAATATAGCTGTATTTCGCAAAATAATAGACCAAATCTATTAGTGCGTACATCAATACTCCCGCGGATGCAAATCGTATGTAAAGCTGTAATTTTCCGTTTCGGATGGATAAAAACCAGATAACTATCTCTATTACCATTATGAGATCTGCTATGAACAAGATCGCTGCTCTCCAATCACTCTGCAGCCGATAGATACTATCCATACTCTCATTAAAGAGAATAATCCAAATCAACTCCAGAACTAAAAAAGTAATCACCACAACATCGAGCAGTCCCTGAACCCTATTCCACTTGCGCATAATATGCAACCCATAAATAGAGATTGCAATCAGGAAAAAAAGCGATGTCATATCATAAATGTAAAGAATATTTTCATTAGCGGCGCTGCTTAAAAATGCATCTGAAATAGTCCATGCAATATCAGAGGCTGCCCATGTTCCAAAGCCTAATGACAGAAAGAATCCTGCTGATCTGCTGTATCTTCGATCAACATCACGGTAATATGTCCTACTGATAAGCAGAAACATGAAAAAGGTTAAAACAAGCGACAATAAATCACCTAATATAACCAGATGATTAACAATCGCCATAATATAAAGAAGGAATAAAATTATCCCTATTATTTTTGTAAGTATATACTTCATTCCATGTCCTCATCAAGTAACTCTTCAGCATTCCAATCCATTTGGTTGCCAGTAATCATTCTTTCTCTATTATAACACGGCTAAAACGATAATCCTATCATCTTTTCGGTTGAAAATTAGCTAAATTTAATTCCAGTTAATTATGAGCACCTATCCTTATAATAATTTTGGAAACAAATACGGATTACCTTTCTCCCCCTTATATTTTCCATTAAGACTTGGCGTACTTAGAGCACCTGTGATACAATACATATAATTATCAATTTGCCGGATATACTTCTATCCTTTGGCAAAGAAAACAGAAAGAAGAATATGATTGAAAAACATGTCCGCAACAAATGATTTTACACAGGGGAGTATTATTAAGAACATCCTTAATCTAGCCCTTCCCATGACTCTCGCTCAACTAATTAACGTTCTCTATAATATAGTAGACCGAATTTACATTGGAATGATGCCGGAAAACGCAAGCCTAGCAACCACAGGATTAGGTCTGTCTCTTCCAATTATAACTATGGTAATTGCGTTTGCTAATCTATTCGGAATGGGCGGTGCACCGCTATGTTCAATAGCCAGAGGACGTGGTGACAATAAGGGTGCTGAGCACATTATGGGCAACTCTTTTGTATTACTCGTCATCTCTGGAATCACTCTTACTCTTATTGGACTACTCCTAAAACAACCGATGCTTTATCTCTTTGGCGCTAGCAATGCCACTTTTCCCTTCGCAAATGACTATACTACCATCTATTTGTGTGGCAGCTTATTTGTCATGCTCGGTCTTGGCATGAACTCCTATATCAATTCACAGGGCTTTGGTAAAATCGGAATGTGTTCTGTTTTACTTGGTGCTGTGGCAAATATAATTCTGGATCCTATCTTTATCTTCGTATTAGATATGGGGGTAAGGGGCGCCGCACTTGCTACGATAATTTCACAATTTCTGTCCGCAGTATGGATTCTGCACTTTCTAACCGGAAAGAAGACCATTCTAAAATTACGATATCAAAATTTTGCTTTAAAAAAGAAATATATAGTTCAGATTACTTCACTCGGCTTATCCGGTTTCGTAATGGCTGTCACCAGCAGCGGTGTTCAAATCATATGTAACTCAACGCTTCAGACTTATGGAGGAGATCTCTATGTTGGTGTAATGACCGTTCTCAACACAATCCGCGAAGTGATTACCTTACCTGTAAATGGAATTATCAATGGTTCACAGCCAGTAATTGGATATAACTATGGTGCCCATGCATATAATCGTGTAAAGTCCGCCATTAAATTCATGACCGTCATCTGTATCCTGTATACCGTCACCGCTTGGGGAATACTAAGTCTCTTTCCAAGCTTCTTCATCAAACTGTTTAGCCATGATGTTTCCTTAATTGCAGCAGCACTCACTTCTCTGAGAATATATTTCTTTGGATTTTTCATGATGTCTCTTCAATTTGCTGGGCAATCTACCTTTCTCGCTCTCGGGAAATCTACTTATGCCATTTTCTTCTCACTTCTTCGAAAGGCCGTTATCGTAATTCCTTTAACGATATTACTGCCACGATTATATAACCTAGGCGTAAATGGAGTTTTCCTCGCAGAACCGATCTCCAACTTCATCGGTGGTACTGCAAGCTTTGCAACTATGGTATTCGTAGTGAATCGAGAGATGAAAAGTGACAATGTAAAGTTTTAAAATCCAATTAAATACGATTAGGTTCTCTTAGAATTATAGGAGCCTTCTCTAGATATATAAGCTTTTGCTACCTCCAATTTTAATTCGAATGAATACTTTGGTTTTGACATAAAAATCCCCCTCAAGTAGATTTTGGTTATTTACCTTGTCTACTTAAGGAGGAGCATTTCAGCATATCCTGCTTAATCTTTAACTAATATTCTTATTGCTCTATTCCTATTTCCTAATTCTTCTTTGCTTTTTATTACTTTGCTCTGATTACTTTAATTATTTTTTTTGTTCCTATTTTTTTGTTCTTATTTCTTTGTTCTTATTTCATTGTTCTTGCTACTTTGTTCTTACTACTTAGTTCTCACTATTTTGCCTTTGCTTTTTCATTCTACTACATACTCTTGCGTTTTTTGCGCTAAACTGCCTTTTCTATCGCTTCCAATATATCCGTTATTGTAACATCAGCAAATCCTTTGATATTAATCTCCGCCTCCGGCAATAATTCTTTACTTCCAATTCCAACTGCTTTCATTCCACCCTTATGAGCTGCCTCAATTCCAGCGGTTGCATCTTCAAATACCAGGCATTCCTGATTATCTAATTTCAATAGGGATGCTCCAAGTGTAAATACTTCCGGATCAGGTTTTGCTTTCGAAACTTTCATTCCGTCTACAATAACATCAAATATCTGTACCAATTTCAGTTTTTCAAGTATCAACATTGAATTCTTACTTGCAGATCCAAGTCCGATCAGAAAGCCCTTTTGTTTTGCATCTTGAAGAAAAGTGTTTACCCCTGGCAATATTTCTTCTTCCGTCATCTTATTAATATAGGTTAAATAAAGATTATTTTTTTTCTCGCATAACTCTTTGCGTTTTTCAAGTTCCATTTCAACATTACCGATTTCCAGAATAATTTCAAAAGAACGATCTCTGCTAACGCCTTTCAGACGTTCATTATCCTCCAATGTGAAAGTTATTCCCAACTCATCCGCAAGCTCTTTCCATGCTAAATAATGATACTTTGCTGTATCCACAATTACTCCATCTAAATCAAAAAGCAAACCTTTTATCTGTGTCAAAATATATTCTTACCTTTCTTTCACGATTTTTTTATTATACCCTACTCACATAGAATTATCATTATTATTTTAAATAAAATTTAAATATTTTTTCACGTAAGGTTTTAGACAATACCTCAAGCAATATTTCAAACAATGTTTCAAATAAATGTCTTGAGCAATATTTCTCTATCCTCAAAATAAATAATCTCTAAGATTTTGCTCCTTTACTATACAAATAACCTTTACCAGTTATTAATAGCGTGTTCTGCAAATGATATCAAGTTATCAATCTTCAATTCGGTGCCGTCATCTAAAACTGCTTTACCTGAGAAGCTTCCAAACATCTGGTGGCATATATTGTTGACCCAAAACAGTTTTGTCTCCGTTGTTCTATCATAAGAAGGAGTCAGAATCAAGTCCAGGCGGCCTTCTAAATCATGGATGTGCCACGGAGCCATATAGTCTGTGCCCAGATCAAATACTACTTCACCAAGTTTATGCGTACTTTCACCGTAGAACAGAATATTCTCGGTAGCTGATCGCGTATTTCCGAAACCACATCCCAAATTAAAGGCGAAGATCTTCCCGTCCACATAACCGGTACCGTTGCTCCAGTACCATTCATTATGAAAAGGCCATACTCCCCTACCCCAATCGAGGAGGCCAAATGAATCATCAGGCGAAAAATTATACTCTTTGCCGTTATATTTTACCCATCCCTTCGCTTTCATACAATTTATCTTGTGGTTGTAATAGAAGGCTTTGGGTGACTCATCAAACGGAACATTGATGACCAGTGAATTCTCATTCTGTCTGGTAAGCAGGATATCCGTTTCAAAATCTCCCCATTTGCAGTATAGATGGCGCTCCTTTCCTTTTGTTTCAAAACGCATGGTTCCGTCTTTTTTCTCATAGGCAAGGACGTGATCACATTCCGTATTCTCCGGCATATGTAAGGAATTAAACGGAAGAACAAGAAAGGCACCTTTCTCAGCAAGTCTCTCCCCTTTTTCAAAATCAAAAAACATGATTCCTACCTGTCCTGCATATGCTGCATGTCCTATTGTAAACTGCAGACACATTTTTCTATCTGTAATCTGATAAAAGTCCCATTCTTTAATTCGAAACTGTGATGCTTTTATAGCTTTTCGATTATATTTCCGTATACTTTTTGTAGAATAACCTGGAATCGGTGAGCCTTTCTCATTCAATACAGGACCAGGTTCCAAAAATAGATTTTGCATATTCTCCTTCCTTCCGCCGCCATCGGCGACACAAATATTGCCTGAAAGAAGTTCAAGATGAAATTCCAATGGATTTCATTTTGGAGTTCTTCCCGAGTGAAAGTGCTTTTTCTTTCACTCTTTCCTATTCTTTCTATCCTGAAATAAACGTTCTGCTGGAAGTAGCGGCAGGAAGGTGAGCAGTGTCAGTACTGCGGATACCACGAATAAGATTTCATTGGGAATCATGCCTGCTTCTCCATTCACAACGCCTGCAACTCCAAAATTAGTGATTACAATATTCGATATTGCTGGTCCGATTATCATTGGCATGCATACGAAAAACAATTGTTTAATCCCTTCGAACTGACCTCTCTGGTCCTCTGGGTAGAGATTTTTAAACCAAGCAGTTAATGTCTGAAGAATTAATACGTATCCAATTCCCGCGAGCAGCATTCCAATTCCTAAAGATAAGAGGTGACCGCTGATTGAAATCACAATCAAACCCAGAATATTTAAAATGAGCGCTACCGAGATCACGGTTGTATTCCTGCCTTTATCAATAAGTTTTGCTGCCGGAATAGTCAGTGCAACTGCCAGCAGCAGGCTTACACCCTGGACGATACCAGTCAACGAGTAGTCCATACCAAGGTAGTTAACAAAATAAATCGTAATATAGGGGAAATATACGTTGAACCCGATAAAATATGTCATCATTATTATAAATACCCAAAACAATTCTCTGTTCTCCCGTACCGTTTTGTAATTGAATACAGAAAGAAATTGGTGCCAAAATCCTTTTGGATCAATCTTAGCCTTTAGCGTCGGCGCATCCTGTAAGGTAAATAATGAAAAAATTCCAATCAGTGATACAATACCGCCAATAATAATAAAGAAAGTAAAGAAATCAAATGCATCGATGATGATTCCGGATACCACCGACCCGAATATGGTTGCAAGTACCGGCATCGTTGCAAATGCTCCCCCGACTTTACCCCTGTTACTCTCATTCGAGATATCCGTCGTCCAAGCAGAAAAAGCACTGTCATATCCGACCGAACCACAGAAACTCATAACTGCATCCATGCCAACAACAAAACAGCCTGCAGCAAAAACTGTACTGACCGGTATATATTCAGAAATTCCAAACATTATCGTAAAAATACCCCAAAAGATATAACCAATTGCGATAAAAGGCTTTCTCCTTCCCTTGCGGTCTCCCATTGTTCCGATCAGGAAAGTAGCAAAGGTGGTAGCTGCCGCACTTACCCCGACCATCCAAGAAATAATTGCTGGATTTGGTGCAATTTTGGCATAAACAAAAGTATTAAACCATGCATTTTCAACATTCCAACAAAGCTGCCCTGCCATACCTAAGATCCAAATCAATGCCCAATTCTTCTTACTGATTTTGTCCATAATCTCCTCCTTAATTAATTCTTTTCTTCGTAAATGCCTGTTTATATTGGGTTGGTGTCATATTCTCAAATGTTTTAAAGGTCTTCATAAAATATTTTTCATCAGAGAAGCCACAGGAATATGCTGCTTCTTTAATCGATATATCATAGTGAAGCATCATTGACTTTGCGATATCAATTCTCGATTTGTGAATGTAATGTGTCAGAGTACTTTTGGTTGTCTTTTTAAATAAGGAAGACAAGTAATCAGCATTATATCCAAACTCGTTCGCAATGGATGCAACCGAAAGCGGTTGGTAGCAGTTTGCTTGAATCCATTCCATAATACGAGCAATGGAAGGTGGAATATTTTTCTTCTCTTTGTTTTGCTGATCCAGATATTCCTGTGAAATCTCCATCACTAAAACACTAAGTGCAAAGTTTGCGATTTGACAGGAATAAGGGTTTTCATGCCTTGCTAAATCAAGTAATTGATTATATAATAAAGGCACTTTTTCAATCATGTAAATTTTACCCAGTTCCGGCATGATATAGATATTCTGTTCCTTCGAATCCACAACTTGGGATAAATTCTCAAACAACTTCTTCTCCTCGAAGTAGATATCAGGTTCAACAGATATGTGAAAATGAACCCAGAAGTATGACAATTTATCTGCGGAGGGCTTAAATCCAAAATGCTCCTCACCCGCTTTTAAAAATATATACTGTTTTGGATGTACTTCATGATTCACCCCTGCGCTGTTAATATAGAGAATCCCTTCATTCACAAGAATTAAGACATTACTGTCCATAATTCTTCTCGGGTGCAGAAAATCCTGCTTACTGATTAAATTTCCACTCGAAACATACTTTAGCGGAATGGATGTATTCGCAACAAAATATCTCATCTAAGATTTAACCACCTTTTATATTGAATTAATAGTTGTCATTC
>JBASOB010000697.1:0-6288 GCA_049657865.1 Mobilitalea sp. | reverse complement strand
TCTTATCAGTATAAATCAACTCCTCTTGATGGTGAGCCGTCTTATTCTCGTTGATTACTAAATTATCAAATCGGATGTTATGATCTGCTATTTCTTTTGTAAACAACTGATAATCATTTTTTCCAATAATTTCTTCTTCACGCATTCCTATATACTTAGAAAATTCTTGATTACAGCCCAAATAATTTCCATCTTTATCTTTATAGGTAATAATATCCGGGATAGAATCTAAAAGCTGATTTAATAAAATTGTCTTGTTCTGTAATTGACTTTCTATGTTTTTACTGTCCGTGACGTCACGCGCAACCGCATATATAATATTATGATTCAATTTGCAGCGCCATTCAAGATACCGATAAGTCTTATCCTTACAGCGATATCGATTTATGAAATTGATTATCTTAGCGTTCGTATGCAGCTTATCAAGTTCCTGCTTTGTGATATCAATATCCTCCGGGTGAAGATAATTATAATAGGGTTTATTTTCAAGTTCCTCCGTGGAATAACCCATAATATCTTCCCAGGTATGATTTACTTTTATAAAATTTCCATCGATATCCGTAATACACATCAAATCATTTTTGATATCAAAATAATGATCCAGTCCTTCCATATTCAGCATTTCATCTGAAACATCCTTAAAATTAATTATGATATGTTTCTCGTCTGACTGATATGCTGTAATACGGTACAGTTTTTTTACTGCCGCAATAAATTGCTCCGTTACTTTCTTCGTACCATCTATCATAACTTCATTTAAGAAGCCTTTCAGTTCTAAAGTTTCATCTAATGAGGCTGGCATAATCTGAGACATTCTTCTGCCAATCATATCCTCTTTTAGTCTTTCTGTGAGGATTACAAAATCTTTATTAACATCAACCACAAGGTAGTCAACGGGCTGCCCGTCCTCCTTAATTATTTCAAGACATACAACTCCGATCGGTAATTCTTCGATGATTGATTTTAAAGAAATATCTTTCATACATTATCCTCCCTGTTCCTCGTTTAGACAACTCAAACAGTGTTGCGTCCTCACTCTATCAAGTCTGATAAATCTTATGATAATATAAGTAATTATAAATCTTTATTCTTAATTTATCTTGTATATTACTAATTATTTAGTAAAAAATCTAGTAATTTTATGACTATATCCATAACATTTTTAATCTATTGCTAATAGGTAGCACTTATTTCCTAAAATCAAAAAAAGGCGATGGAAAATATCCACTGCCACATAATGTTCCTTCCTTATTACTTTGACAACAGGGCAAAATACTCTGTATGCATCGTTTCAAACTGTATTATCATCATATCCATTAAATGTCACATTGTCAATGGATAAAAGGGAGCAGTGAATCATGCCTCACCTGCTCCCTTGTTATATTTCTTATACAATTTGCTTTTTCTTAACGTAAAACAAGTAATAAATTATAAATAAAACTGATGTAGTAACCCAGGTGATAGGATAACTGATCATAACTGTCTTTATCGTCGGCCAGATCGGAACGGCAATAAAAAGCCACACTACTCGGAATATACATACTCCGAAACAAGTGAGGAGCATTGGAATTAAGGAACTTCCCATACCTCTCAGTGCTCCTGATAATATTTCAATGCAGATGAAGGTAATAAACATCGGAACCAAGAATTTTAACATCTGTGTCCCGATTTCTACTACGTTAAGGTCATCAGAAAACCATTGAAGAATATATCCTCCAAAATTATATAATATTACAATTAATCCGATTGATACGGCAAAAGACAGCACAAGTGCCTCTCTTACTCCCTTGCGCACTCTTTTATATAACCCTGCTCCATAATTTTGTCCTACAAAAGTAGTAATAGATATCCCGAAGGCAGTTATTGTCATCCAAAACAGTCCATCGATCTTACCATATGCCGTCCATGCTGCAATTGTATCCGTACCAAAACGGTTTATATTTGCCTGAATAATAACATTGGATACGGAATACATCAAAGATTGGAATCCCGCCGGTAAACCAATCGATAAAATACGCGTCAGCATTTCTTTATGAAATTTTATTTTTATTAGTACAAGCCGGTAGGAATCATTCGTCTTCATTAAAGTTCTACATACCAGTATCGCACTTAATGACTGTGACATAATTGTTGCGAGTGCTGCACCTGCCACGCCCATCTTAAGGACAATCACAAAGAATAAATCCAAAATAATATTCGCAAGCGTACCGGTAATCAGAAAATATAACGGTCGTTTGGAATCCCCGACTGCACGTAAAATACCCGCTCCTATGTTATAGACAAGATTCGGAATCATACCCAAAAAATAAATACGAAGGTAAATCAGTGAATAAGGTATGATATCTTCCGGTGTTCCCATTGCTGCTAATGCTGGTCTGGCAAACATTAATCCAAGAAACATAATTGTAAACCCACCGCCGATTGCTAACGCTATTCCTGTATGAACACTGCTTTCAACCTTCTTGTTATTTCTAGCTCCGTAAAACTGCGAAATACTGATGGTTGCTCCAGATGATATTCCAACAAAAAATCCTACCAACACATTAATCAAAGTACCTGTTGTTCCTCCAACCGCCGAAAGAGCTATCTTCCCCACGAATTTTCCAACAATAATTGCATCTGCTGTATTATAAAGCTGTTGAAAGAAGGTTCCAAAAAGTAAAGGAAAAAAGAACAACAGAAGTTGTTTCCAGATGACACCCTCTGTAATCCCATTCTGTTTTTTAAAAAAATTACTGTCTTCTGTCTTTTGTTTCTCTTCTAATGTCATTATCCTGTCTCCAAACTAAAATATTCAATCAATATTTATGCATCAAAGAGCAATTTAAGATGCACATCATTATATAATATAATATAATTCCCAAAAAAACAATTACTTATCTGTTTTTCACTTCCCCATTTAAGGATTCACCTTTTATTAATTAACTTTTTCATCTATAATTTGCAATTTTATAATTATGACAATACAATCTAAAATGTTTTTATTTTTGGGCAAAAAAAGTTCCTAGAACTTTTCAATGCTCAAGGAACCTTGGAATATTTTAGGTAATATACTATTTACGATTGCTACATATGTTTTATCTCCAATTTCAGCATAGCCAATAACCTGTTCAAATGGTTTCTTTATTGTGCCTCTTGGAAATATTGGTATCGTTTTTCCTTCTCCTGTATCAATCATATCGGATTTATGTGATATTCTAGCTACATTACCGATTTCTCCAACAACTTCATATCCACCTTGCGGGTAAATTTTTTCCATCTCATTTTCTGTATAATAATTGACGTGATAGCAATTATCAATAATCGAAAATTTATGTATGCCTTCTTTATTGTAAACAAACTGAAAGGTCATCATATCACCTCACTTATCATTTTATCGTTTTATTCTGAATTATAACAGAAAAAACGTGTAAATATGATAGAAGGCGAAATCAACCATTATGATGGCGAAATTGTCAAGATTCTCTTGCATTATCAGGAATCGCAATCATTATCGTGAACACTTCTTCGTCATGATCGATTTTTACAAACCCACCATAATTGTTTACTACTTTCTCCATGTTACCAATTCCAAGTCCATGAGAGCTCCCTCCTTTGGCTGAAATATATCGGCCTTCACGGATAATTAATTGCCCATTATAGGTATTGGTTACTTTGATTAAGCAGTACCCATTCACAGTCTTTACGTCTATCGATACGAATTTATGTTGGGAAGGTTCCATCTGCCTGCATGCATAAATTGCATTTTCCAGTGCATTTCCCAGTACAATGCATAAATCACTGTCGCTGATTTGGGACTGTTTATTTATGATACACTCCCCATCAAAAGGAATGTCGTATTTCTTAGCACTCAAATAATAAAAACCAATAATGGAGTTTGCAATGGTATTATCACAGAATACTGGTAATTGATCCATTTTAATCTGCTCACTATATTGAAAAAGGAATTCCTTTAATTTATCAAATTGCCCCTCTTCAGCTAATTGACCGAGCACTCCTGTAAAATGTCTGACATCATGTTTTATCTCTCGAATTTCATTCATCTGAGCACTTAGGGCATCATAATATTCTTTCTGCATTGCGATCTGATTGTTCGCTAGTTCAAGCCGGGATGCAGAGGTTGTAAAATCATCAAAGATATCCTCCATACGTTTGTTGAATATTGTATTCATAGCAAGTAGAAATACCATACACAAAAATAAAAGGATGAGTGACATGTTCCAATAAATTTTACCATTAATATAGAGACTGTCGATTCCAAGTCCTACAATAAGAATAATTGTACACCAAAAAATTGGCATTCCAAATTTCTTAAGGGATCCTCTGTTATGGTATATTTTAATATATAGATAAATATCGAGTACATATGAAAGCAGCGGTACAATTACTGATAAATAATCATTATAAAAATCCGTAGGCGCTAGCAGATAGACTAAGTAAAGAATGATATAGTATATCATTAAACTTAATCGTTCTTTCCTGGTAAAAGCGATACCGCATTGTTCCTGCACTAAATAAATTAATAAATATTTCAATACAAACGAAATAAAATACATCAATTCATTTGTCGCTTCATACGAAGTATTAAAGAATAAAACCGGCTGCCAGACAGCATAGAATTCAGAAGTAAGCATAATCCTTAAAAGTAGTAAAAGAATCATCATTGGCAACCAGAACGAATTAATCTTTTTACGGATTGATCTTAAATAAACCATGATTAGACTTACAAAAGAAAATAAGACTACACCAAACAGAATATAACGAAGTGCATTTCTTAGATTATTGTTCTTGATAACAATATCATAATCAAAAAGGATCGGTGACATGTAGAGACCTGAAAATCTTGTGGTAGCAACCTCAATCACTACTTCATGCGGGGAATCCGGAGTGAGCATGATCGGGTATATTTCTGCCTTTGGTACCGTAAATATATCATCGTTGTTTTTAGAAAGAATACCACTCTCGGCTGTCAATTTTCCGTCCACAAATACCCGGTATGCTTCACCAAAATCGGGCATATAGATGGTTACTTCTCTTTCATCCGTATATTTTGTCATCGTAAGTTTATAACTGGCATAACCGGCTGCCGTCAGTTTTTCTCCATTGATACGATAATGAGACCATTCATCAGGTACCTGAATGATACAATCAGGAGTTGCGCCAAGCTCATTGTCTGTAATCAAAAACTTATTCCAATAGAACTCCCACTCCCCATCAAGATGCAGTTTATCCTTTGTAAGCTCTACTCCGGTCAAGTCAACACTACCGTTCATGGCTTCCGGTGCACCCGTAAGCTCATGATATAGATTCGTACAGATTACAGGAAAAGACGGAATCAGCATAAATAACATAAATCCAAGAATAAGCAGTATTTTGCGATGTTTAGCGTTTTTCATTTTCCATTCCTCTTATATTCATATGAGTAAAAAGATAATCAAAATACTTATCCTTTGCCTCTTTCTGATATTTTTTAGAGATACTGATTACTGATTGGTCAATCCGAAAATGATTTTCCGACATTTCTGTAACATGATTAAGATTTATGACATAACTCTGATGACACCTTATAAAGAATTCTTGAGGCAGCTGTGTTAAGATTTCATCTAATTTGGTATAACATTTATAGATTGATTTATCGGCTGTATGAAATAGTATCACTTTATCCTGGCTTTCAATATAAAAAATATCTTTGCAGGCAATTCTATAATATGCGGATTTATAGGTAAAACAAATCTGCTGTTCCTTCTCCTTAATAATATGATTCAATGCCTGATTCATAACTTTATGGAATCTTTCAACATTAATTGGCTTAATAATATAATTAAAGGCAAATAAATCATAAGCTTCCGGGTAATGTTCATTACTTGAGGATACGAAAATCAGAATGACATCTTTCATACAAGCCCGTATCTTCTCTGCTGTTTGGATTCCGCTGATATGGGGCATGTAAATATCCAAAAAAATGATGTCGAACGGAATCTTCTGCTGCTGGCAGTCTTCTATTAATGATTCACCATCTGTATAATCCGTGATACGAACAGTTTTGTCAAAAGCATATAAAACCTCTGATAATCTTCTGATGTCATCTGTACTATCATCACAAATTCCAATTTGTAAAGACATAGTAATTCTCCTTCATATTAAGCTTGTCATAATTTTATTCGTTCATTCAATATCTTAATTCATGGTATCACAGAAATAATTATTTTACAACTTAAGGGCAAATCAGCACCACCCGTCTAACGGGTGGTTTGCTCTACCCCTATAAGGGGTTGTTACCGGCCAGCG
>JBASOB010000696.1:0-2995 GCA_049657865.1 Mobilitalea sp. | reverse complement strand
GGATATGACACCATAATCAATGAAGATGGATTTAATATCTCAAAAGGACAAAAGCAACTGCTCACGATCGCAAGAGCAATGCTATTAGATGCAAAGATGCTGATCCTTGATGAAGCCACCTCTAATGTGGATACTCGGACTGAAATCAAGATACAAAGTGCTATGCGTAAACTGATGGAACAGAAAACCTGTTTTGTAATCGCACATCGCCTATCAACCATCCAAGGTGCGGATAATATTCTAGTAGTAGATCAGGGAAATATCGTGGAACAGGGAACGCATGCAGAACTTATTGAGAAGCAGGGCTTTTATTATAAGTTATATCATGCTCAATTTGAATAAGGTGAGCTGAATATAAAGTAATAAAATTGAAAATGAAGTGATAAACAAGGAAATGAAGTGATAAACAAAGAAATGAAGTGATTAAGCTTGAAATGAAGTGATAAAGCTTGAAATAAAGTGATAAAGCTTGAAATGAAGTGAACGTAATGAGATTATTAAAAATAACGAACCACTCTTTGCCAAATTCAATCCTACTTCATTAGATTTATTCTAATAAGGGGAATTTGGATACAGAATAGTTCGTTAATTACACAGACCATGATTTTATTACTCTAAATCGAGTAAGTTTTCGATAATATGAGCTGAATCCTTAATAAATATCGGGCACAAACTGTCACACAGACCATTTTCGCGAATATAGGTTGATCCTTCTGCTGTATTTAGATCATATTGTAGTAAATCTCTGCAACAGATAGAACCGTGAATGGTATTAAAGCTGTCATTAAATTTCCTTACTAACTCATAGCTTTTCTCTTTAGCAGCATTGTCAGAAGATAAGTGCTTCCCATACTTCAAGCCGATCAGCATGTAAGCGCCGGTCACAGCTCCACAAGTTTCAGCCATACGTCCCATTCCTGCACCAAAGGGACTTGCAATTTTAAGTGCGGTTTTTTGGTCTAAACCTAATTGCTCGCAATATGTTGAAAAAATTGCCTGAGAACAGTTAAATCCATTATTAAAGCATTGTATAGCTTCTACTGTCTTACTCACTTGTATCACTCCAATTCTTATAAATGAAATAGATATCAGATCTATTTATACTAAAGTTAGAAATCATTGTATCATTAACATTATTTGTCTGCAAGAGAATTCTATTACATCATTTGCCATAATATAGAAAATAATTTAAAATAGTGATGATTGATTACTTTATTTATAAGTCGGATATCAAAAATAATGAATCATTCGGATATCAGAAATAATGAAAATATGCTTGACAAAAAGAAAAGACATGAGTATACTTGCTTTTAATTAAGATAGAAAATAAGGAAAAGACACAATCGACTTTTCCCTATCATAAAATAGGCGATGATAAGAACGAGTATGAATTCAATTCTGCTAACAGAAAGCTACCGGTTGATGAGAGGTGCAAGTAGAGAATTCAGAATACATCTTTGAGCTTCACACCGAACAGAGAAATCTAAGTAGGCTGTCGACGGACCCCCTGCACCCGTTATCGTGCTAGAGTATAATCGAATTTTATTTCGGCGTACTCAAAAAGGTTAGCTGCGCAAACAGTTAATGAACATGAGGTGGTACCGCGAGAATTATCCCGCCCTCTAAGCAATTAGAGGCGCGGGTTTTTTTATGTGCAATTATAGGAAGCTACGGGCAAACAAAAATTAAGAAGAGGAGTGCAGAGAAATGAATAAGAATGAGATTGATGTGAAAGCAACAACAGATCCAGAAATCGAGAATCAAATTAAAATTATAAGAAAAGGTGCAGCAGAATTAATAACAGAAGAGGAGTTAAGAGAAAAATTAGTAAAAGCAAAGCAAGAAAACAGGCCATTAATTGTAAAGCTTGGTCTTGATCCTAGCGCACCGGATATTCATCTTGGGCATACCGTAGTTCTTCGCAAAATCAAACAAATGCAGGATCTTGGACATCATGCAATTATTATAATTGGTGATTTTACAGGAAAAATCGGTGATCCGACTGGAAAATCCAAGACTCGACAGCCATTAACGGACGAGCAGGTGCAGATAAATGCGAAAACCTATACGGAACAAATCTTTAAGATCATCGATCCAGATAAGACTACGGTTCGATTTAATAGTGAATGGCTTTCAAAACTCCGCTTTGAAGAAATCATTCAATTGGCTGCCAGTACCACAGTAGCCAGATTATTAGAGAGAGATGATTTCCAGAACCGATTTAAACGAAAGGAACCGATTGGACTTCATGAATTTTTCTACCCGTTAATGCAGGCATATGATTCTGTTGAGATCAATGCAGACATTGAATTAGGTGGTACCGATCAGACCTTTAACATTTTGATGGGGAGAAATCTTCAGGGAAGTATGGGGAAAGAACGACAAATTGCATTATTTATGCCAATTTTAGAAGGACTTGACGGAGTAGAGAAGATGAGTAAAAGTCTCGGAAATTACATCGGTGTACTCGACCCAGCAGAGGTGATGTTTAAGAAAGTTATGGAGATACCGGATCGGCTGATTCTCCGTTATTTTGAACTGATTACGGACGAGCATCCAGACCGTATCACAGAAATTAAAAGCCAGATGGAAAACGGAAGAAATCCCAGGGATTGTAAGTTGGAGCTTGCAGGAATCATAACAAATCTTTACCATTCGTTAGAGGATACGGAGAAAGCGGAAGAATATTTTCATGCTGTTTTCCAGAAGGGCGAAATTCCAGAAGAGATGCCAGAAATAGTACTTCCAGTCTCCTGTAGGACATTGCTTGAAGTCATACCGTTTTTGGTGGAGCAAAAAATAGTACCATCGGGCAGCGAATTCCGACGTTTAGTCATGCAGGGAGGGGTTCAGATGAACTCGGAAAAGGTTGAAGATATTGCGATGAAACTAGAGGATGATGAGATTATATTGAAAATAGGTAAGAAGAAATTCGTCAGAGTACGATTCCAATTATAAAGATATCCTATATGAAAAATAATGTGCTAATATGATG
>JBASOB010000695.1:0-9594 GCA_049657865.1 Mobilitalea sp. | reverse complement strand
GATACAATACGACAATCCGCATGTCATTTTTCTTAGAAATGGTATCAATTATGACTATGATAAAATCAGTATGCAAATTGGAGATAAAAATATATTCAAATCAAAAATAGATCTGATTCCCGGTGATGTATTAGTCGCAATGAGTGACGGAGCGATCTATGCCGGAGTAGGAAAGAAATTCAATTTTGGCTGGCAGCGACAGAATATCATTGAATTTTTAGAAAATGTATATGAAGAGAATTTTTCTGCCAAAATCGTATCCACCGTGCTTCTTGACCAATGTTCCCAGCTTTATGCCGGAACTCCTGGCGATGATACTACCATTGCAACTGTAAAAATACGAACTCGTAAACCTGTTAATCTGATGATCGGACCTCCCTCTAATCCAAAAGATCTTAGTAAAATGTTAGCATTATTCTTTGCAAAAGAAGGAATTCATATTGTATGCGGAGGTACTACATCCTCCCTTGCAGCAAATTATCTGGGCAAAGAAATTAAGACTGCTATTGATTATGTGGATCCCGAAATTCCACCTGCTTCTGTGATAGAAGGAATTGATTTAGTAACGGAGGGTGTCATCACCATCAACCGTGTTCTTCGCTATGCCCAAAATTATCTGGAAGATAACACCGACTATATTCAATGGAGTTCCTGTGAATATGCTGCTTCCCGTATAGCAAAGATACTTTTTGAGGAAGCAACTGACATCAGTTTTTATGTTGGACGTGCGATTAACCCTGCTCATCAGAATCCGAATCTTCCTATTAACTTTAGTATTAAGATGCGGTTAATCGATGAATTATCAGAATGTTTGAAGAAAATGGGGAAGCGGATTAATGTAAGTTATTTTTAAAAAGGTAATCGTTACTCGTAATATATGAGTGCTTTCTAAAGAAGTACTGAAAAAGCGCAAACACAAAGAGGGTACTTCCCTCAGAAAGGTAGAACATGAGAAAATTTGATACTCAAGTACAATATCTAAAATATAAAGTATTACGGGAAGTTGCAAGATCCGCTTTCGAAAACGATCTTCACCATGCCGTATTCAGTATTCCATCAAAAATAGTTGCAGGTCCAAAAGCAACCATGCGCTGCTGTATCTATAAAGAACGTGCCATTGTAGGTGAGAGAATCAATATTGCCATGGGTGGAAATTCTGACAATCCGAACGTAATTGAAGTAATGGATATTGCCTGTGATGAATGCCCGGTCGGTGGCTTTGAAGTATCCGATGCCTGCAGAGGCTGCATTGCTCATCATTGTGAAGATGCCTGTAAAATGGGAGCCATTACTTATGACAACCAGCAGAAAGCTGTAATTGATAAAGATAAGTGCGTTGAGTGTGGTAAATGTGCAACTGTTTGTCCTTTCAGCGCAATTAAAAATCATAAACGTCCCTGCCAGAATGCTTGTAAAGTTAAGGCAATTAGTATGGATGAGGAAAAAAAGGCTCTGATAGACAATAAGAAATGTATCGCTTGCGGTGCATGTGTATATCAGTGTCCATTTGGTGCTATCATGGATAAATCTTATATCGTTAATGTGGTAGATATGATTAAAGCCAGTAAGAATAATACAAAATATAAAGTATATGCAGTTGTTGCTCCTTCCATCGCTAGCCAGTTTACTTACGTTAAGCTTGGGCAGGTAGTCAGCGGCATCAAGCAACTTGGATTCTTTAATGTGGTAGAAGCAGCTTTAGGTGCCGATATGGTCGCTAGTGCTGAAGCAGATGAATTAATGGAAAAGGGCTTCCTTACCAGCTCCTGCTGTCCTGCTTTTGTTGATTACATTAAAAATCAATTTCCCGCATTAGTACCTCATATTTCACATAATCTCTCACCAATGACAACCATAGCCAAATATTTGAAAAAAACTGATCCAACCGCAAAAATAGTATTTATCGGACCTTGTACCGCCAAAAAAATGGAAATGCAGCGTCCTGAGGTTGCACCTTATGTTGATAGTGTCATTACATTTGAAGAACTCCAGGCATTATTTGACAGCCGAGATATTGAATTAGACACCTTAGAAATGAATGAACTTGATAATGCTTCTTACTACGGCAGAATATTTGCACGCAGCGGCGGTCTCTCTGAGGCTGTAAAACAAGCGGTCAAGGAGAAAGGACGTGATGATTTTGCACTTAACGCCCTTGCTTGCGATGGAATCGAAGCTTGTCGTACTGCACTTTTAAAAGCTTCCAAACATGTATTGCCTAATAATTTTATTGAAGGCATGGCTTGTTCCGGTGGCTGTATTGGTGGAGCCGGATGTCTTACTCATGGTGACAAGAACAAGAATCAGGTAGACGTATATGGTAAAGAAGCGATGGAAAAAACAATTCTCAGTGCTATCGCACCTTATGTCAAGTGATGATATAAAACAAAGGCGATGAATATATATTCCATGAGGTAAACAGTTATAATATTTCAACTGTAACCTTTCAGGAATACATATCCATCGCCTTTTTATTAATTAATCTTTACTTGATTGTTTTGCATTATTTATCTTCTTACCATAACCAGGATAAGCGAGGATAGGTGAATATTGCTTTTCCCTTTATCTTATCGATTGAAACAAATTTATTCGTCCATCCTCTGGCATCTTCTGAACTAAGCCTGTTATCTCCCATCATGAAGCAGCTGCCTTCCGGTATCTCATATGGGCCAAAATCCTCGTCCAGCAAATCCATCACATAATCATCTTCAATAAGTTTCACGCCATCAATATATACATACCCATCTTTTCCTTCGATGGTCTCTCCAGGCAATCCGATGATTCGCTTAATATAATCGATACTTTCATCATCTGGGTACGGAAATACAACGATATCTCCTCTTTCTGGATCACTGAACGTATAAGCAAGACGAAATGTTGATACTTTATCATCAATGTTAATCGTGTCTACCATGGATCCTGTAGGGACCTCAACATTCATTATTATGAATTTATTGATAAACATAGATAAAACAACTGCTATTATGATCATCGTAATCCAACTAATTATCTCTTTAACAATTTTATTATTCATGGTTTTTATTCCTTCTCCTAGTGATCGTAATTTTTAACTTGTTTTCAATTATACCCTTACATGTTTTTTTTGTAAACAAAAACCATAAATCCTGTTAATCATTTCATCAGAATTCATGCTTTCCTACGAGGGAAGCTTAGTTCTGCGTTACTTCATCGTTGCATCCGCTCTAAACTTATACTATAATAGACACATATGAAATTTGATTGACATATAAATAACAATCCATATGTTATTTATTTACTTATATAAGGAGGTACTTATGAATCATTTTAAAGAAATATCACCAGAAACATTAAGAAAAAATCCTTTCCATTGGATCGGGAAAGAATGGATGCTAATAACTGCCGGTGAGGAAAGCAAAGTAAATTCCATGACTGCCTCCTGGGGTGGTTTTGGTGTTATGTATGGCAAGGACGTTGCTTTTATCGTCATTCGGCCTCAGAGATATACCAAAGAGTTTGTTGATAAGGAAGATACTTTCTCTTTAAGCTTTTTCGATAAACCTTATCGTGATATTCTAAATTATATGGGTATGGTATCCGGCAGAAATGAAGATAAAATCGCGCTCTCCGGACTGACACTTGCCCGCACCGATAATACCCCTTATTTTAACGAAGCGAAGCATGTCCTCATCTGCAAAAAGCTTTTTCAACAGGAAATGTCAGGAGATTCTCTCCTCGACGATAAATTAAAAAGCACCTGGTATCCTACCGAGGAATACCATACTCTATATATTGCTGAGATTACCAAAGCCTTACAGGCAACAAAATAATATTATTGTTTCATTTTTCCAACTACTCATCTTATAATTTTCCGAGCCAGGTTCCTGCCATAGTAATCCAGTTCTGACATTCTGTCTGACATGGACTTGGATCATTTTCGCCTCTGGTTTCTTCATTTGCCAGTGATAATCCATGTCCACCACGTTGGTAGATATGAAGTTCAAAAGGAATCTTCTGCTCATTCATTGCCGAAGCAAACAATAATGTATTCTCAATCGGAACTAATTCATCTTCAAATGTGTGCCAGATATAAGCGGGTGGCGTATTTCTGGTCACCTGTTTTTCAAGGGAAACTTTCTCAAGTAATTCTTCATATTGTTCTTGTAAAAGTGCCGTGAAGGAATCTCTGTGTGCATACTGTCCTGAGCTTATTACTGGGTAAGAAAGTATCATTCCATTCGGTTGATAATTCTCCTTCGGCATCTGCATCCTATCTTCTAAGAATTTTTCATGCCATAAAGTACCCAGACTCGCTGCAAGATGTCCGCCTGCGGAAAATCCACCAACTAAAATCTTATCATGATTTACATTCCATTCTTTTGCATGTTCTCTTACATAAGCAACCGCCTTCGCAAGCTGCGTGATTGCTGTAGGAAATTGAGCGGGATAAATGGAATATCTTAAGATACAGGAATGGAAGCCCATCGCAGCAAACTGTAGCGCAACGGGTTCTGCCTCTCTCTCAGAAACAAATCGGTATCCGCCTCCCGGACAGATAATTACAAGCGGACGCGTTCTGTTTTTGTCAATTTCCGGTGTATTGTCTAGCAGGTAAGTCGTTAAGGTTGCCTTATACTGGCCTTCCCAAATCTCAATTTTCTGGTTAATCATATTAATAACCCTGCCTTTCTCTCTGTTTGCAACCTTTGGGCTGCAAGCATAAATTTGCGTGTTAAGATGTTTTTACTTCACGCTGATTCCTCTTGATCGTAGAAGGTATCATTTTGATATGTTTCTATCTGATATATTTCTATCTGATATTCTTGTTCCTGATATTCTTCTGGCTAAGGGTAAGACATCTGCAGACAGAAAAGTATTTTCTCAATTATATCACTTGGTGAAAGTGAATTACAATATAGTGATTGCTGAATTATTTGTATTATCTTATAAACAAACTTGTCCTTGTTTATAAAACAAAAGCTCTCCGGTAAACTTCATCCACCGAAGAGCTTTTGTTTATTGTTTGTTTCTATTTTAACAAGATTATATTTCTATTTATTATGTTATTTCCATTCACAATGTAATATTCCCATTCGCTATGCTATATTTCTATTTCATAATGTAATCTATATTATGCCTGTGCTAATTCCACCTGCATTCTTTGTCCATCTGATAAGTTCGCCTTAATATTTTCACATGCCATTTCGAAGAAAATAAGGATCGCATTCACAACTTGATAGCTTAAATCAACAATATATTGAAAGTCTTCTGTAACAACTTTAATAGCTTTCAAATATTCTTTATGTGTTTTGATGATAAAAGCAATAATTTCATCATAGGTATGGTAAAACATATACTCTTCACGTTCTTTTTGTGCAGTTTCACTTTGAACATATTCTCTTAACGAAAACTTTAATTCTTTTTCATAAATACAGTGCTCAGAGATGCTTCCTTTAAAAATGGAATTATGAGGAAAAGTACAATAATCCGAAAGATAGTGGGTGATAACCCCCAAATGTCTTGCATAATATCCATTAATCCCTTTGTTTACGTCATAGTCAATTGTAATTTTCTTAATTTCATCTATTAATGTCTCAAATGTTGCATCGATCGTATGTCTCTTAGTTAAAAATGACAGCTTTAAATCCGGTAAAATACTTCCGATATAAAAAGCATGTTTATGCTCATTCAAATCCTGTACCTGCATGCTATTCATTAAATATCTAGCAAGTGAAATATGAGATTTCTTTCTCATTCATTGCCTCCTTAGAAGACTCAACTTACAGTTGTTTACTTTTTAGTATGTAACTAGTGGCTAAACCGCTATGCTAAAAATGATACACCTTTTCTTAATAATACTCAATAGGAATCAACTATAACTATTTAGCATTTTTTTATCAATTATGCACAAATAATGAAAAACATCTATATATTATGAAATTAAAATGAAATAGAAATCGGAAAACTTGACAATAGACGAGGCATACTGTAATATGTTGAGTTGTATAATGTAACTTTTGTAAAATATTTATAGATTTAGGAGATGATTTATTGGACCCAAGTGACGCCACGCGATTAATTATATTGTTTGTTCTGTTAGTCCTGTCCGCTTTTTTCTCAGGCTCGGAAACAGCACTCACCACGGTGAATAAGCTTAGAATTCGATCCTTAGCGGAGAATAATGTAAGAGGTGCAAAATTAGTAAATAAATTGATTGAAGAACCCGGAAAAATGTTAAGTGCCATATTAGTAGGTAATAATGTTGTAAACATTACTGCCTCCTCCATTGCAACAATTATGGCCGATAAACTCTTTGGAAATCAATGGATCGGACTTGTTACCGGAATTTTGACCATGCTCATCCTGATATTTGGTGAGATTATGCCAAAATCAATGTCCTCTATTTACGCTGAGAAGGTATCGTTCCGTGTTGCCAAACCCATTTATTTTTTAACCATGTTATTAACACCGATTATTTTTATTCTTAATAAGATTTGCAACGGATTCATGCATTTACTTAATATTGATCCAAATGCAAAACCTTCCGCTATTACTGAAAACGAACTTCGTACCATCCTTGATTATAGTCACGAGGAAGGTGTAATCGAAAGTGAAGAACGCAGAATGATAACCAATGTAGTTGATTTCGGTGATTCATTAGCAAAAGATGTTATGGTGCCTCGAATTGATATGGCATTTGCCAACGTTGATTTTACCTATGACGAATTGGTTCAGGCTTTTTCTGAGGAGCAATATACAAGAATGCCTGTATATTCCGAAAGCCGTGATAACGTAATCGGTATTGTCAATTTAAAGGATGTCTTCTTCTATAATGGGGATACGACAAACTTTAATATAATAGATATCATTAGAGAACCATTTTATACTTACGAATTCAAAAAGACTTCAGAATTGTTGATTGAGATGAGAAGAAATTCAATCTCCTTGGCAATTGTACTTGATGAGTACGGTGCTACCGCTGGGCTGATCACCATTGAAGATTTATTAGAGGAAATTGTCGGAGAAATCCGCGATGAATATGACGGAGATGAAGAAGACAACATCAAAGCTCTCTCCGATCATGAGTTTGTTGTAGATGGTAATACTAAGTTAAACGATATCAACGAAGCACTTGGATTAGATCTTGAATCCGACGATTACGATTCCATTGCCGGTCATATTATATACCTCTTGGATCACCTTCCTGAGGTGGGTGAATGTGTCACAGATAACAACGTATTATTTACCGTTGATTCCGTGGACAAGAATAGAGTAGATAAAGTTCATATTTTGCTACAAGAAGAGAAGTCAGACGAAATGTAATATCTTTATAAAGAAACTCGTAGGAATGATCTACATAGGCGACTCGCTGGAAAGCGATTACTATGTGGGCATTCCTTTTTTTTGAATTAATTCATCTCTTACTATTGACATTTTTATATTAATAGCTTACAATCTAATTGTACATAATATTTGTATCAACAAAATAAATCAAGATTATTATTTCAATAGAGATTTGAAGCATTTCCAGAAGAAAGATCACTTCAAATGTAAATTAGAATTTGCACCCCCAAATTGCAGGTAGATTTAGAAAGGTAAGGTATTTTTATGAACATATATGATTATATTGTTAAAGATTCAAAAGGAAATGATGTTCCAATGAGCAACTATAAAGGGATGTTACTATTAATCGTGAATACCGCCACAGGATGCGGTTTTACTCCGCAATACGAAGGACTACAAGCATTATATAACAAATATAACGAGCGCGGATTCGAGATTCTTGATTTCCCCTGTAATCAATTTGCAGGACAGGCTCCAGGTACCGAAGAAGAGATTCATTCTTTCTGCACACTCAACTATGGGACTACCTTTCCTCAATTCAAGAAAATTAATGTAAATGGCAAAAATGCAGATCCTTTATTCAACTTCTTAAAACAAGAAAAAGGTGGTATAATGGGTTCAGATATCAAATGGAATTTTACAAAGTTTTTAGTAGATCAATCTGGAAATGTAGTAAAACGTTACGCTCCTGCCGTTACTCCTGAGAATCTCGAAAAAGACATTCTAGCACTATTACAATAGTATACAATTCAATTACCCTACGAAACGAGATTAACCAACAAGTCAAAGAAAGGATAATATGTGGTGCTATGATATGCATCCATATAAGGTAGATTATGAATATATATGATTTCAAAGCAACAAACAGATTAGGCGAAGAAGTGTCTTTATCAGAATACAAAGGAAAAGTGCTACTGATTATCAACTCTGCTACCCTATGCGGTTTTACTCCGCAATATTCTCAGCTGCAAGCAATTTATGATAAACACTCCTCCGAAGGTTTTGTACTGCTTGACTTCCCATCAAATCAGTTTGACAATCAGGCTCCTGGTACCGATGAAGAGATTCACACTTTTTGTGATGCTAATTTCGGTGTAACCTTCCCAGTTTTCAGCAAAATTGATGTCAATGGCGAAAATGCTCATCCGCTATTTAAGTATTTGGTAAGTCAAAAGGGCTTTAAGGGATTCAACGAAGAACACCCGATTGCTCCAAGACTGATAGAAAAGCTTACCGCAGCCGATCCAGAATATAGTAAGAAACCTAGTATTAAGTGGAATTTCACAAAATTCCTGATTGATAAAACTGGTAATGTTGTAGAGCGATTTGAACCGACCGAAGATCTTGAAGTTGTTGAAAATAAGATTAAAGAATTGCTATAACAGTATATTTCCTGGTTTTACTAATTCTTTTATTAAATAACAAGTATCATATACTAAAAGCCCCGTTCTGTTTGATATGATACTCCTAAAGTAGACATGGTAAATAACCACATCTACTTTAGGAGTATCCTATCATCTGTTGAACGAGGCTTTTTTGATAAATAGGCTTCTTCGTGAAGATTTTCTTCTTCCTATTAAGTTAAAAACTCTAATGTCCTATGGATATTGCATCATCCATATGCTGATCCGTACATCTTCTTGCAGCCTCTGCATCATGATTTTTGATACATTTATATAATGAATGTGTATTGTCATATAAAGCATCTTTTCCAAATTGCAGACAATAACGTCTCCACAGATTTGTGACTACCGGCCTAAATGAGACATAGATTAAAGGCATGATACTGTTTTGGCTTATGACTGCGAGCCTGTGATGGAATGCAAAGGTGGCCTCTGTCACTTCTTCTACCGAACTTAGTCCTGCGATTTCCCGAAGAAGTCCCTCTAGTCCAAAGATAGCTTCCTCTGAAGCATTTTCAATTACCAAATCCGTGGCCAGATGTTCCAGTGCACGTCGTACTTCTAATATTGAATTAATTTCCGTGAGTCCCAGCATATCTCCGTGATATTCCATAATTGCGTTTAATGTATTAATATTTCCATTTTTCCCAAAATCTGCAACAAACACTCCCTGTCTCTGACGTATTTCAAGAAAGCCCTGCCTCTCAAGCTCTGTAAATCCACTACTGATTACCACGCGACTGACTTGCATCTGCCTGGCGATTTCCCTCTCCGCGGGTAATCTGCTACCTATTGCAAGTTGTCCTGATAAAATTTGGTTGCGAATCTGGCTCACAAACATTTCTTTTAAACTCAAAGCACTTATTTT
>JBASOB010000694.1:0-3446 GCA_049657865.1 Mobilitalea sp. | reverse complement strand
ATTCAATATCTATTTTTCCTATTTCTAGTTATACATTTTCAAATTCACGTAATCCCTTATAATTACTGTATTTACAAGCATATTATCCTTATATACTTCCCATACACTTGCCACTAAAGATATCATGTTGAACTTCCTGTTGATAAAAATGGTTCATGGTACTTGGTGCATTATATAATGCAGTTACCATATATGCCTTAATATTATTAATTTTAGTTGTTGTATCTTTCATACAGCCAGTGACATAATCCAAATGTGAAGAATTTAGCTTTAGGAATTTTGATTTTACAAGCTCATAGGGGTAATCCTCTCCAGCTACTTTGATTGTTTTCCTTGGCACACATACAACCTCACAGATCACATCATAAAGCTCTTGAAACATAGCTTTGTTATTCCATTCGTCATGCTGCATATGATGCTCATATTCAATATTTTCCTTAATAATTTCCATGTATGCAGTTGTCGTATCCATCTCATCATATCCATCTTGACTGCTTCTTGTACTAAATTCACTAGATGGATAGATAGGATTAGTATAATTTAAATCAGTATAATTAGTATTAGTATAATTAGGGTCCATTTTCTGAACTTCTTGAGGTTCGAAATCTATACTAGCAGAAGTCTGTTTTTCTGACTTCTTGAAGTCTGATTCTTGAACTTCCAGTGTATCAATTTCTGAACTTCCAGAGGTCTGATTATTATACTTCTTAAAGTTCAAATTTTGAACTTCTGTGGTTTTATCAGTATTAGGATACTTATTTTTATCATTCTGTGTGTTATTATCTTCAATAGTTGCGAAGTTTTTTACAAAAATAATGTCTGGTTTTCCAAGTCCCTGTCTTTTCTTTTCAATAAGACCCATTCCTTTTTTATTATCCAATTCTGCTAAAATCTTTATGCAAGTTGCTTTTGCACATCCAAGCTCATCCATGATATTTTCTACCGTATAATAAATATAGGCTCTGTTCTCTTCATCAAACCAACCATTCTTCATAGATAATGACATACGGTCAAGCATCAGACCATAAAGGAGTTTTGCATCACTGGATAATTTTTTGAAACGTGCATCTTTCATCAATAATCTTGGTACTCTAAAAAATGAAAATTGGTCTGCTTCTATGCCATAGTAATAGTCGAATTTCATCATATCATCCATCTTACTTCTCCCCCTTTCTAATGTCTGCTTTTCCATTCTTGTAATAACCCATAAATTACAGTTTCAATCTCTTCACTTGTTGAATCCTCTGAAAAGAATTCCATAAGTTTATCCGCTTTAATTGTAACCTTGCGTTCCTTTGGTTTCTCCTCTGTCAAAATAAGTCGAACCATTGCTAATGTAAGCTCTCCATTTTTGCCATATTCCTTTAATTTAGAGGATTGGGAAGTGCTGACTGCACAACCCGTTTCTTCAATAATAACCTGCACCCATTGTTGCATCTCTTCTGATAGGAATGAAATATCAATTCCCTGAACAATCCCTAATTTCTTACGATCTACCATATCTAATAGCGAATCGGATAAATGAGCTAACCAGATATATCTCTGTACCGTCTTGCCACTTTCACCTGCCGCATCTCCAAGTTCATCTAGTGTATTTCCACCACTTTTAGATCCTTGATGCTTCATAGCTTCATATTTCATCTGATATGCTTTTGCTTTTTCACTGGGAAGAATATCCTCTCTCTGAATATTTGTATCTACCATTATCACGATGGATTCATCATCAGAATACTCTCTCACAAATACAGGCATGGTAGTTTTTCCAGCAAGCTCTGATCCTCTTTTTCTTCTATGTCCTGCGATGATTTCATAGCCACCCTCAGCTCTTGGTCTTGCAATGCCAGGCATTAGTATGCCATGATTTTTAATACTGGCTACTGTTTCTTCCATTTTTTCATCATCCAATACATGAAATGGATGATTATGAAAGGTATGTAATTCCGCTAAAGGAACTTCAATCACTTGCTCCACTACATTTTCTGCTAATATAGGCGCTGAACTTCCAAACAAATCATCGTATCCAGCAATTTGAATTTTATTTGCACTATGCTTCATGGCTTAACACCTCTTCCGTAAGGCTTAAATAGCTAGTAGCTACCTTTCCTTTTGGATCATGTCGGTAGATGCTAATTCCCTCTGCTGAAATTTCTGCTGCTCTCGTGGAATATGGGATAAAATTCTTAAAAATAGTTACCTTACTTCCATATGCTTCTTGCAACATGGCTATAATATCCTTTGCGTAATTGGTTCTTTCATTCACCATAGTAATTAAGATTCCTTCTATTGAAAGCTTTGGATTTATCTGTCGCTTCACTTTTCCAATACTTTGAATCAGCTGTTGTAATCCCTTTACAGGAAGGTATGCAGCTTGTACTGGAATCAAAATACTATCTGCACATGCAAACGCATTAATGGTAATCATTCCAAGAGAAGGCATACAATCAATTAGAATATAATCATATCTATCACGAACCTTTTCAATATACTGTTGCATAACCCGTTCCCTGCTCATTACATTTACCAATGAGACCTCCAAACCTGATAATTCAATATTGCCAGGAAGAATATCGATTCCTTCTTCATGTTGTAGAATTCCAAAATCAGAGGTCATGTCCACATCATTTATAATATTCGCCATAACGGTAGCAAGTGTTATCTCTAATGCGTCAGGCTCCTTATAGCCTAAACTTGCAGTAAGGCTACCTTGGGCATCTGAATCTATTAAAAGAACTTTCTTTCCTTCATTTACAAGTCCTATTCCTAAATTACTTGTTGTTGTGGATTTTCCAACTCCACCTTTTTGATTTGCGATTGCGATCACTCTACACATAACTTTTATCCTCCAGATTATTATTTCTCTTTGCTTTTATCTACTTCTGCATACACACGAAAATATTTATTGGTACCTTTATTAACGAGTGGTTCTGAAATCTGTATTAAATGAATTCTAGTATCTCTTTCAAGAATTTTTTTAAACCATTTAAGATCATTTGTTGTTCCTTGAAGTCTTATTTTTAGCATATATATCCTCCATCTTTGGGTTATCTTTTAAATAAAATTCTTCTTGTTCCTTGTTCTTAAAAGTTACTGTGTGAGTTTTCTTTGCTCTTAACGCTGTGTTTGCCATTTCTAATGACCTCCTAATCATATTTTTTTACCATAACCATAACAACAGAAAAAGGACACCTTCCCAATAACATGGAAAATGTCCTTTTAAATAGCATTCAACTATTTAGTTTTGATAAAATAATCTTTTAAATATATGATTTTCAGTCTATATTTGTCTACCAAGCGATGTCAATTTGATGTCAAATTGATGTATGAATATTCCGGTGCGGCGAAGCCGCCTGTCCGGCCATAAGGGAACCGCATGACCGGAACAAGGGAACCGCCGAAATTGCTTACTCGCTTAGCATTTTATCTAAGCCATATATTTGTCTCATAGA
>JBASOB010000693.1:0-1659 GCA_049657865.1 Mobilitalea sp. | reverse complement strand
CGGTCATATATCTCATCTGCAAAAATAATCAATCCATGTTCCCTTGCAAGATCTGCAATCTGCTCTAATATTTCTCTTGGATAAAGTGCCCCGGTAGGATTATTAGGATTTATGATTACAATGCCTTTTGTTTTATTTGTAATTTTCTTTCGCATATCTTCAATATCTGGATTCCATTCCGATTGTTCATCGCAGATATAATGGACTGCCGTGCCCCCAGCGAGTGTTGCAGCTGCCGTCCAAAGCGGATAGTCCGGTGCCGGAATCAGTATCTCATCCCCGTCATCAAGTAGGCCCTGCATCGACATAGTGATCAGCTCGCTCGCACCATTTCCAGTATAGACATCTCCCACTCCTACATTCGGGATTTTTTTCAGCTGGCAATACTGCATGATTGCCTTCCTAGCCGAGAAGACGCCTTTGGAATCGCTATATCCTTCAGAATTTGTCAGATTTGCCATCATATCACGAATGATCTCTACCGGTGCCTCAAAACCAAAAGGTGCCGGATTCCCGATATTCAGTTTCATAATGCTAATTCCCTGTTCAATCATCCGGTCTGCTTCATCTACCACCGGTCCTCTTACATCGTAACATACATTGTCCAGTTTCTTTGATTTTTCAAATGTCTTCATTTTTCATTCTCCTTCTATTTTTTAATATATATTTTAGCGCATAAAAAAGCCCTAAACTAAAAAACTATAGCTTAGGGCGAATGTGTCATCCGTGTTACCACCTAACTTCAGAAAGAATACGGGTATTCTTATCTGCTCTCACTCAGTACTTCAAATATGCACATCGCACATCTGTTATCTATACCGATTCTGATATAACGGTCAGATACCGACGAAGTCTACTTATCATATCTATATTAATCTATGAAGTTCGATTCGTAGCTCAGAAACTGCTTCCATACTTTTTTCACGAGAATTTACACCATCCATTCTCTCTCTTCGCATCTAAAAATATGTACTCCTTTTCGTCATAGCTTATTGAAAGTAATAGTAATCCCTGCCAGATGATTTGTCAAGAATATTTTTTTAATTATTTTTCCATTATATTATTTTGCTTAAGTTATTGTTTCATTCATTTTGTATTATATTCGTATCTTACCTATCTAACTGTAACTTTATGATTCAAAATGCAATCCATAATTTTACCGTTATTTTTATGTCTTACTGTTATTCTATGATTTTTACTGTTATTCTTTAGTCTTACTATTATTCTATGGTTTTTACTTTTATTCTATAGTTTTACTTTTATTCTATATCCTTACTGTAAATCCATTTTCCCTAATTTCTTTCAAATCCAATACTTCCATCTTCTCAATACGGATAAACATCGTCTGTTTTTCTAATTGCAACATAAACTTCTCTAGATTTTCCTGATGACCCTGTACTTCTAGTTCTACATCTCCAGAGTCAAGATTGCATACCCAGCCTGTCAGATGATTTGCATCCGCTAACAGACGGGCATGATACCGGAATCCTACGCCTTGCACACGGCCTGATACAACAATGTGTTTTCTTGGCATTCTCCTTCACCTTCCTAACCTATAAATTAAGTGAAAATCCAAAGGAATATATATTTCCATTTGTATCGATATATGGGGCAATATCATCGAAGATATCCTCAGAATGGCCTTCCACGGTATCCATA
>JBASOB010000692.1:0-3574 GCA_049657865.1 Mobilitalea sp. | reverse complement strand
ATCTGTAACTCTAGATTCTCTTATTACATTAACCTTAATTTGGCCTGGATATTCTAATTCATTTTCAATCTTTTTAGATAAATCACGTGCGAGCAAAATCATTTCCTCGTCGCTAATCTGCTCAGGTACAACCATAACTCTTACTTCTCTACCTGCTTGAATAGCAAATGATTTATCTACCCCTTTAAAGCTATTGGTAATATCTTCAAGTTGTTTAAGTCGATTGGTATATGTCTCCAATGTCTCACGTCTTGCACCAGGTCTTGCTGCTGAAATAGTATCAGCTGCTTGAACGATACATGCGATTAACGACTGGAATTCAACATCGCCATGATGTGCTTCAACAGCATTAATGACGGTCGGTGATTCTTTATATTTTCTACAAAGATCGACACCAATTTGAACATGCGTTCCTTCCATTTCATGATCAATCGATTTTCCGATATCATGTAATAATCCGGCACGTTTTGCAAGTCTAACATCAACACCGATTTCTCCAGCTAAAAGTCCAGACAAAATAGCTACTTCAATCGAATGCTTTAATGCATTCTGACCATAACTAGTTCTGAATTTCATCTTGCCGAGAAGCTTAACGAGTTCAGGATGAATACCGTGAACGCCCACCTCTAAAGTAGCTGCTTCACCAGTTTCCCTAATCATTACTTCTACTTCTTTTTGAGCCTTTTCTACCATCTCTTCGATTCTTGCAGGATGGATTCTGCCATCCACAATTAGTTTTTCAAGTGCAATTCTTGCAATTTCTCTTCTAATTGGATCAAATGCTGATAAAATAACAGCTTCAGGCGTATCATCGATAATTAAATCAACCCCGGTAAGGGTTTCCAAAGTTCTAATATTACGACCTTCTCTACCTATGATTCTACCCTTCATTTCATCGTTAGGAAGTTGAACAACAGAAATGGTTGTTTCAGCAACATGATCTGCAGCACATCTTTGAATCGCTGTAACCACATAATCCTTTGCCTTCTTATCCGCTTCTTCTTTTGCTTTACTTTCTAATTCTTTAATCATCATAGCGGTTTCATGTTTTACTTCTTCTTCAACTGATTTAAGTAGATATTCCTTAGCTTGTTCGGAGGTCAAACCTGAAATCTTCTCGAGTTCCTGTAATTGCTTTTCGTGAAAAGCTTCGATGTCTTGCTTGGTTTTATCCAGCTCAACTTCTTTTACAGAAAGTCTTGATTCTTTCTTTTCCAGTGCTTCGGTTTTTCTATCTAAAGTTTCTTCTTTAGTTAAAACCCGCTTTTCATAGCGTTGAATCTCTGCCCTACGTTCCCTTGTTTCCCTCTCGAATTCGTTCTTGTTTTTCAAAGACTCTTCTTTTGCTTCGAGTAAGGCTTCGCGCTTCTTAGTTTCAGCTGATTTTATAGCTTCATCTATGATTTCTTTTACCTTTTCTTCTGCTGTTCCGATCTTCGCTTCATAAACCTTGATGCGATATCCGATAGCAATTCTCCAGGTAATAATAGCGACTATCACAAAGGTAATAACAATAGCAATTACTATTTTACCAACCTCTGGCACAGGATCACCTCCTTATTAAATTTTCATTGTACAGTAAATATACAACAAATAAATTTTATACTGTTTTGCTTAAGATGTCAAGTATACCAACGAATAATTTATCTAAATTTGATATAATATAGTACCAATATCTAGTCCTTTTATTGATTTTTTACACTAGATAGTCTTTTTTTCTTAATTTTGTGTCATTTTTATGATTAAATATTCAATAAAAAATATGGCAGATAATTACCCTCTTATACCAAATTTCCCATATAATAAAAACCTTTGCTTTCCTCCAGATAAACCTCAACTATTTTACCAATCAGATTTGAATCTCCTCTAAAATGAACCAGCAGATTATTGCTGAGTCTGCCAGATACCATCGTGGAATCCTGTGGATTTATTTCTTCTACTAGTACTTTCTGAGTTGAATGAACATCAACTCCAGCAGATTTCGCTGTGGTTGACTGACATTCTTTTAGTAATCTCTCAAAACGATCGCTGACAACAGACGGTTCCACTTGATCTTCCATGGCAGCCGCAGGAGTTCCAGTTCTTTTTGAGTAAATATAGGTAAAGGAACTATCAAAACCGACTTTTCTAACTACGTCAATGGTATCCTGAAGATCGTCCTCCGTCTCACCGGGAAAGCCAACAATAATATCTGTTGTCAATGAAATATCAGGGATTGCTGCTTTCAGTTTATCTACCAAGGCAAGATAGCTTTCTTTCGTATAATGACGGTTCATTAACTGAAGTAATCTCGTACTTCCTGATTGTATCGGTAAGTGCAGGTGCTTACATATTTTATTACTGTTTTTCATTACTTCAATTAAATCATCAGATAAATCTTTTGGATGTGAGGTCATAAAACGGATCCGTTCAATTCCATCAATCTTTTCCACTTCCATTAATAATTCAGCAAAAGTCATTGGTGATTCAAGGTTTTTACCATATGAATTAACATTCTGGCCAAGCAGCATGATTTCGACTACTCCGGTATGTGCTAATTCTTTGATTTCATCTAAAATATCCTGTGGATTTCTGCTTCGCTCTCTACCTCTTACATAAGGAACGATACAATAACTGCAGAAATTATTGCAGCCGAACATAATGTTTACGCCTGCCTTGAAGCTGAATTTACGTTCATTTGGAAGATGTTCAACAATCATATCCGTATTCTTCCATAAATCAATTACCATCCGTTTTGACTCTATTCGTGTCTGTAAAAGTTCTGCTAGTTTGAATATATTATGGGTTCCAAAGATAATATCGACAAAGCGATAGCTTTTTTTAATCTTTTCTACAACTGTAGGCTCCTGCATCATACAGCCACAAAGAGCGATTATCATACCAGGATGCTTTAATTTCAGTACACCGAGATATCCTAGACGGCCATATACCCTGTTATTGGCATTTTCCCGAACAGTACAGGTATTATAAATAATAAAATCTGCATCCTCGGATTCTATCTCCACATAGCCGATCTGTGTTAAGATACCAGCTATTTTTTCAGAATCACGGGTGTTCATCTGGCAGCCGAAGGTTTCTATATGATAGGTTTTTCTTGTCCCTGTTTTTTCAAATTCTTGATCATATATTTCTTTTAAATTTTTCATAATTTCATATTGTTTCGCTGATTCTTGTTCATTGCTGTTCGTAGTTTTCTCTTCCATGATGGCTCCAATCTATATAATAATCATACCATTGAATTTAACAACAAAATGTCACGATTGTCAAGGAGCTTTACAATCGTGACATTTCTAAATTAAGTTAAAAATTATTATCAAATCTTCTTTCATTTAATAAGTTCAGTTAAGAAGTTCATTTAAGAAGTTCATTTAATAAGTACACTTAATAAGTTCATTCTGTAAGCTTATATTATTATTCCTTGCATCATTTACTCTACATCATAGAATATCTGTGAAATCGGGGAATCCGGTGACAAGATTAAGGTCTTTTCGGTACCGCTTAAAGAAGCTTTTGCTGCTTCAAGAGAACGAACGAAAGTATAAAAATCAGCACGTTTCTCATTAGAGTATGCATC
>JBASOB010000691.1:0-2268 GCA_049657865.1 Mobilitalea sp. | reverse complement strand
GTTCACTCTTTGGTCTGGGATGAAACTCAAAAAATTGCAGGAAAAGATCCTGATTTTAACAGAAGAGATCTGCAGGAATCTATAGACAATGGAAATTACCCGGAATTTGAATTTGGTGTGCAGCTGTTGCCCGAAAAAGACGAGTTCAGCCTGGATTTTGACATATTGGATCCGACAAAGATTTGGCCAGAAGAAGATATACCGGTGAAAATTATAGGAAAAGTTACTTTGAATAAAAATGTGGATAATTTTTTTGCTGAAGTTGAACAGGTAGCATTCCACCCGGGCCATTTAGTTCCTGGAATTGATTTTACAAATGATCCGTTGCTACAAGGGAGATTATTCTCGTATACAGATACTCAATTAATTCGACTTGGTGGACCAAATTTCCACGAGATTCCTATAAATAAGCCTGTAGTGCAATTTCATAACAATCAAAGGGATGGATACCACAGACAAACAATAAATACGAACAACATAAGTTATCACAATAATTCATTGTCGGACAATACCCCCAAAACAGTCAGTGAGAAAGAAGGTGGATTTGCTCATTATCAAGAACAAATTCATGGAAATATAATCAGGTCGAGAAGCGAAAGCTTCAACGATAATTTTTCCCAAGCTGCTATGTTTTATAAAAGCATGAGCGCTGTAGAGAAAAAGCATATAATTGATGCGTTCAAATTTGAACTTTCAAAGGTTAAATGCAAAGACTTAAGACAGCAGGTAGTCGATATGTTCGGCAATGTAAATATTGATATGATGACTCAAGTAGCAGAATATATCGGTGCAGAGAGTCCTAAAGGACAAGAATCGAAGTACAATAAGATATCTCCTGCGCTCAGCCAAGAAAATACTGTTAAGAAACCAGATACTTTGAAAATCGGATGTATAATATCAACCGGATTTGATGCAAATGAATTTAATGCTGTGATGAAATCACTTCATGAAGCTAAAACTTTACCTGAGATAATAAGTAATACCCTTGCCCCTGTAAAGGGTTCAAATGGAGAGGAACAAATTCCAAAACATACATTATTGTCTACCGACCCAGTGCTGTTTGATGCAATCTATATTGTCACAGGTGACAATATGAACGATAAATTCACTACTGATGTAAAAAAATTTATTCAGGAAACATATATGCACTTTAAACCGCTGTTGCTGTCACAAACTGCATCTGAATTTTTAAAGAAAGAAATGATAGTCCAACCCGGTGTTACAATCAGTAATGAAAAAGGAAATTATGCAGTCAAATTTATAAACGATATCTCAGTTCAAAGGCATTGGGATAGGGATGTTAATATTAATAAATAAAATTTTTCATTTATGTTTAATTTTATTTATTCGGAACATAATAATAATGCTTCTTCTCTAAAGAAAGGAAAAACATATGACAAGAAAAAATTTTATTGCACCTGAAGCACTACAGGCTTTACTTGATTTCAAAATGGAAATGTCTGATGAACTGGGAATTCAAACTCACAATAATATGACAAAATCTGAATATCCTGCTTTTATGAATAATTTAGATCCAAATGATAAAAATCTTGATAATGAATTGCATAACCACGATATTTATTAATATTAAGTCTCATGAACTTTAGATAATTAAACTCCTGCAAAATAATCAACCTCCCTCTGCTTTATGGAAGGTTGATTTTTATTTCATTAAATATATACTTTAAAAACTTTATCATTAATCAATATTTTACATATAATATTACATATTTAAATTAATGAGGGGTGATTATAATTTCAAATAATAATCTACATATTAACAAATTAAATAACAATATTAATAATCAAGAAAACGAAAGAAGGACCGAATGTGTTACAATTGGCAGATTAGCACCTGATTTTACTGCTTTATCTACTCAAGGATATATTAAATTATCTGACTACAGAGGAAAGTGGGTATTACTATCCAGTAATCCAATGGGTTTTACGCCGGTTTCTACTACTGAAATTATTGCAGCCGCACAGAATTATTCGGAATTTCAAAAAAGAAATACACAGTTACTTAGTTTAACTACAGATAATAATTTCGCCAATTTGGCCTGGATATATGATATTTCTCAAAACACAGGAGTGACCATTCCATTTCCTATTATTACAGATAGAAATTATACTCTATCAGAATTATATGGAATGTATAATCCTGATAGAGTATATGAAGAATCTGTAAGAGATGTTTTTATAATAAATCCCGTCGGGAAAATAATGGCGATTATAACCTTACCTGTTTCTTGCGGAATAGGTGTGTTC
>JBASOB010000690.1:0-4835 GCA_049657865.1 Mobilitalea sp. | reverse complement strand
AACTTTGACACCTCTTAAATCTCTACAAGCACGGACACATCGTCCACATCGAATACATCTGGTAAATAAATGCTGAATTAATGGATTACTGTCATCTGTTTTCACTGTTCTAGATTTTTTTCTCCATCGTTCCGGTCCAACACCCATGTACTGATAGAGAGATTGCAATTCACATTTGCCATATTTGGGACAGCCGGTGCAATCTGCAGGATGAGTAGCAAGTATCAGCTCCATTGCCATCTTTCTTGTTTTATCTGCTTTTGGTGCATTAATAGATACTACCATTCCATCTTGCACTATCGTTTTACAAGATGGAACAGCATCTTCAATTCCCTCCACCTCGACAGAGCACAGTCGGCATCCACCAATTGCTTCCAAATCCGGGTGCTTACATATATGAGGGATATATACTCCAGCCTTCAGTGCCGAATCCAAAATTGATGCGCCTTCTTCTACTTCTATTTCTTTTCCTTCAATTACTATCTTCATTATCTGCCTCCAAACCTTTGACTAATATTAACATAAAATCAGGTAGGCAAAAGTGTATAACTTGCCTGCCTGATTATTTACTCTTAGCTGATTACTTACATTTTTGCTGATTATTACTCTTATTTAATAATCTACTCTTACTAGATTATTTGCTCTTACCTTACTAATCTTCTAAAGAACTTGATGCGTTTTCTCCCGCAATACGTCCGCTATTTAAGCAGAAGCCCATCGTATTTCCTGATAATATAAAGGGATAACTATCTCCAAAAATATTACAAGCATCCGTTCCTGCGCAATAAAGTCCCGGAATAACTTTTGCTTCTGGATTCATAACTTCTGTTTTATGATTAATGAGAACTCCGCCAAGAGAACCATATGCTCCTACATTCTGTCGGCAGCAGTAGAACGGGCCTTTTTCAATCGGCTGCATATAGTGTCTGTCCTTCTCAAAAAGTTCATCAAAACCATCTTCACACATTGTATTATATTCTTCAATCTGTGCCACCAAGCCCACTACATCAATTCCGGCTTTTTCTGCAAGTTCTTCAATCGTATCCGCTTGCGTTATGCTTTCATATCCATCCGCAAGATCTTTCTGCCATTGTTCGTCAAAATGATCAAACAAATCATGAGGATGTACATGGGACACAATATCGGCTCCCTTTTTCTTATATTTTTTTAATAATTTACTATCAAAAATAGAATAAGCAACATTGCCTGGCTGAACTGTAATCGCATTACCAGTAAAAGTTGTATTACCAATCTGATCTTCCGGCATAAAGCGTTCTCCATTACGGTTTACCCAAAGACATGGCTGGCGAAATGCTCCATCTAATATAAAATGGTTCATGTTATCCGGTAATTGATACATTAGTTCCATAGTGCAAGGTGCATGGCCAGCGCCTGCCTCCCATGCCATCTTGATACCGTCGCCCTTCATGCCTGGAATTGCAAAATTGAAAATAGTTTTGCCAAATTCATATCCTGTTTCTTCTTTAATCATATGAGGATTGTCTCCAAAGCCTCCTGTTGCTATGATAACTGCTTTTGCTCTTACTTCGATTACTTCTCCGTCTTTATCTTTTGCAAGAACGCCGACTGCTTTCCCGTCTTCCATAATTACACTAGTAACCGGAGTTTCTAACATAAGCTTAACGCCTAATTCAATTGCTTTTTCTGTCATTTTCTTTGTCATGGATATTGCACAGCGAGGTCCTGGTGCTCCGCCGCCCTCCGGTTTTACTACGTGCCAAGTAAATTCACCGTCAGAATATGCTCTTGTTACTTCTGGTGCACTAAAGGCTCTCATTACACCAACAAATTCAACTCCCATGTCCATTAACCAGTCAATCGTATCTCCTGATTTATAATAATAATCACGTACCATGCGTGCATCCACGCGGTAATGGGTATAATACATATGTTTTCTGAATGCTTCCCCTGGTGTGAGTGAGATCATTTGGTTCTTTTGTACCGAAGATCCAACTCCCAAAGGTCCCATGCCCATATTGGCTGCTCCACCTGTTGTATTTGATTTCTCGAATGTGATAACTGCAGCTCCATTTTCTGCTGCTGCAATACTAGCTGCTAGTCCGGAAAGACCAGCCGCAACTACAATTACATCTGTCTCTAATTTTATCATATTAACCTCCATGCCTTTCAATTTTTATATGTATTCATCACTGCTATACTAGGTATGTCTATTAGCCAATCGATTGAGATATTACCGAACTCAATTAATCTATGACAATCTATATTAGATTCCTTTAAATTGAAGATTTTTATATTTATCTATCTTAGAATTCACAACTACCCTGTTATTAGGATTCATAAAAAATCCACCCTGAGTATGTCCAATTTCTATGAGATGTTCTCCGCGGCCTTCTACTGTCGTTCGATCACGGCACAAGCCATTCTCTTGGATTACGAATTTCCACTTATTATCTTCGGTTTTTTCCATTGTTCCGCCTGCTCCGCAAACTTGACATTCGATCGGGAATTTCAAACCATCCCACTGTTCTTCGCCAAGAATCAATGCATTGGAATGGCAATTCGGGCACCATCCCATATCTTCGTCTCCCAACCATTTACGATCCTGTACAGGTGTCGCAATTGACTTCATGATATTTTCTCCGGTTTTTCTTGCTCTGGCAATCATCTCATCATCAAGTAAACACTGTGCCGGAGCAGGTACTTTTGTCGCCATATACATATCAGTAACCTTAAAATCAGTTGTAAACATTGCTGCCTGCATGCTTTCGAGTGCCATTGACTGCCAAGAACGTGTTGATCCGCCGACTGCAATCAGTGCGCTTACTCTATCTTTATGCTCAATAGCATGAATATGCTCTAGGAAAGAGGTTTCGTAGCTAAGACTTCTTTGTGCAAACTTAGCAAACATCGCGCATGCCATCAAATCATAGGTAGGTGCCGAAAAGATTACCCCGTCCTGCTCCAGTAACACATCCATAATTTTCTTCTTATCATCTTTATCATCAAGAACACATCCGACATTTTTCCCCTGAGACATTCCTATTGTGCATGCGGTACAACCAGTACAATCGAGAATTTTAAAATCTTTGAGATTAATCATTGTTACTTCAGCTCCTGCTTCCTCACAGAAAAGAAGAGCCTCCTTTAATAAAATCTCACTGTTACTGTCCTTTCGTCCAGCCGTAACCCCCATTACTTTAACTGCCATGATTCATTCTCCTTTTTCACGAATAGTTTCCTATATTTGTCTTAAATACTTTAAATAACTTTAACACTTAAATATTGCACTGTTATTCTATCAATGCTATACTATTGTTAAAATACTAACACAAATAAAACAATTATCCATTCATCATATGTATCAGATTTAGAATATTTTTTTGTATATTTTCCTACAAATGTCTGATTGTGCAAAGGAGTACTCATGGCTTTACTAAAAAATATAATGGAACAGATTGAAAAGACATTTAAAGTGCATATTCACGGTTCTTTAAGCAGCGAACTGCAAATTGACAGTATCCAGTTTTTATTACCGGAGGAGAACGATAATTCTAATTTTTTACCATCAACTCTATACATTGGCAACTATCAGGATTTTTGTGATCAGGTACTAGAAGGAAATATTCTACTGCTTAACTGCCGTACCTCCCAAATCAATGACAATGGACTCTATATTTATAAACAATTAAATCCTATGGAGGTTTGTAACTGTATTCAGAAGGAAATTTATCGAAGCTATCAAATCAAACTGAAGACGGAGGAACTATTCCATATCCTTCATACTGGTTATGGTTTACAGGCAATTATACATGCTTCCCGGTCCTATCTGGAGAATCCAGTTACTATCTGTAATACCAGTTTTTCCATCATAGCCTGCAGTCCCTTGGATGATGCAAACAATAACTTCGAAGTGCATAACAACAAGCGTTATCTTAAAAAAAGCTCTCTCGAAAATATGAGAAGCAAAAAAGTCATGGATCATCTTTTTAAAAATCATACTCCTTTGATTGCACACTTTGATGAAGATCCTAATACTGAATATCTCTTTTGCAGTATCTACATTAGGCGTGCCACAGTTGGATATATTTGCATTCGATCTGATATCAGATCCTTTACAGAAGAGGACCTTTCCTTTGTTATGGATCTTTCGCAAATACTTTCGATTGAAATGCAAAAGGACGAGTTCTTTATTCAGAAATCCGGATTAAAATATGATTATTTCTTAACCGATTTGTTAGAACGCAATCTAGATGATATCGAATTTGCAACACAGCATCTCATACAGCTGGGACAAGAATTTTACCAGTATTTCTGGGTGCTAACCTTTTCTTTCAGCGGTGAAGCCTCCAACCATATGAAGCCAAATTACTATATTAATCAATTACTCAGTATATTTCACAATAGCATGGCCTTTTTTTACAAAGGTACTTTGGTTCTTCTACTCACGAGCAAAAATACTGATCCATATTTGGAAGTAGATCTTATCAAGTTTAATAATTTCTTGCATTTAAATCAGATGTATTCCGCCATCAGCTATCGATATGAATACCTTTTAGATACTTATCTGTATTATGAGCAGGCGATGTTTTTACTCAAAGATAAAAAAATGCAGCAAAAGGATCGAATTTATTCCTACTCCGACAATTATTTATTTCACTTGCTATCCCAAAGTCGTTTTCCAATTAAGGCTTTTATTCACCCGGATATCAACTATCTACTTACTTATTGCATTTGGCGAGACACACCGTCCGGTTTTGCGAAGCAAAACGGCTGCGATGCGGAGCGAGCGTCCACATTAATTCGCTTACTTTATAATTGAATATCTCTCATAATGATATCAGCCATCTTTTTAA
>JBASOB010000689.1:0-2205 GCA_049657865.1 Mobilitalea sp. | reverse complement strand
GTATTATCTATGGAATTGGTCTTTGGTGGATAAATTACCTGTATGTATGGACTGTTTTATTTATTGTTACCCTGCTACTTCGTAAGGTTCGCTCTCCTTATATCTGGGCTGCTATTTCTGGATTATTTGGTTTAAGCTTTGGGGCATTATGTTCCATACCCTATTTTATTACCGGTGGAGTTCCAACCGGTCTAGCCTATTGGATTGCAGGAATCCCTTTCGATATTACCCATGGTATCGCAAATTTCATCGTATGCTTAGTGCTATTCTATCCGCTGCATGTGCTTTTAGAGAACATAAATAGAAGAACTGAATATATGCATGCTTAGTCAAATCTATGATTAACTACTCCGATATAAGCTTGCAGAAGCAACATCAAGTTTTACAAAAAAAGGTTATCCTTTAGGAATAAATTCCCAAAGGATAACCTTTTTATCAATCGTTTTAAACAATATAACCATTTCATATTAAACTAATTTTAATTATTAATTTATAGTTTAGAAAAAGGTACACTGTAAATACAACATTGATTTATAATCTAGTTACGTTAACTGCCTGAGGACCCTTTGCTCCCTGAGTCACTTCAAATTCAACTGCCTGGCCTTCTTCTAATGACTTGAATCCGTCCATGTTAAGACCGCTGAAATGTACGAATACATCTTCGCCCTGTTCGTCAGAGATAAATCCAAATCCTTTTTGATTGTTAAACCACTTTACTGTACCTTTGTTCATGTTAAATTCCTCCAAATAAATAATAATATTCTAATTGTCAATACCTTCGACAATAGTGTTATGATACTACGATTCCCTAGTTATGTCAATATTATTTGTCTTCTAAATTATTGATTTCATATGCTTCTTTTGCCGTACAGACCTCATATCCATTGGTTTCAAGCAATTTCAAAGCCGCCTCAAGATTAGACATTTTCATAATAATAGAAGTGTCTTTCCCCGCCGTTGCAAGAGTATACATATACTCTACACTGATGCCTTCATCTGCAAATTTTTTCAGTACTTCATGAAGTGTACCAGGTCTTTGTGCAATTTTTACAGCCAGTACGTCTGTTAATTTTGCAGAAAACCCTTCCTCTGTCAATGTTTTCTTGGCTTCCTCCGGTTCAGATACTATCATTCGGAGCAAACCGTATTCTGCTGTATCCGCGAGACTAAAAGATGCAATATTGATATTCTTATTCTTAAGCACTTCAGTTACTTCCTCTAATCTACCTTTTCTGTTCTCAATAAATACTGATAACTGCTTGATAACCATAGTCACCCTCCTTATAATCTTGCCAAACCGCTTTCATGCTAAACCAGCTTTCTCTTATCAATCACACGTTTTGCTTTTCCTTCACTTCGTACAATTGTCTTTGGCTCAACTAATTTTACTCTTACCGCAAGTCCGATTGCATTCTGAAGCGCATGAGTAATTTTCTTAGTTAAACCTTCTAATTCTCTGATCTCATCCGAGAAGAAACGTTCTTCTACTTCAACTTGTACTTCTAAAGTATCCAGGTTATTCACACGGTCTACAATCATCATGTAATGAGGGCTGACTTCCGCAATTTCAAGTAATGCTGTTTCAATCTGAGACGGGAATACGTTGACACCTCGAATGATTAACATATCATCAGAACGTCCTTTAAATCTGGAAATACGCGCTAGCGTTCTACCGCACTCGCATTTGTCATAGCTGATACTTGTTAAATCCTTCGTACGATAGCGGAATAACGGAAGTGCTTCCTTGGTAAGTGTAGTAAATACCAATTCGCCAACTTCACCTTCCTTGCAAGGTTCTAAGGTCTCAGGATTGATGATTTCCGGAACAAAGTGGTCCTCATATACATGGAGGCCTTTATGATATTCACAATCTGCTGCGACACCAGGTCCTAATATTTCGCTTAATCCATAGATGTCAAATGCCTTGATATGAAGTTTTTGTTCAATTTCTCTACGCATATTATCTGTCCACGGTTCTGCTCCGCAAATAGCAACCTTTAACTTAATGTTGTCTATTTCTCCTGCTTCTTCAAGAGTTTCCGCAATATGAAGCAAATAGGACGGTGTGCATGCAATTGCTGTTGCCCCAAAGTCCAGCATCATCGTAATCAGTTTCTGTGTATTTCCTGTTGACATTGGAATTACGGTTGCACCGAGATTTTCCGCACCATAGTGAAGTCCGAGACCACCGGTAAATAATCCATA
>JBASOB010000688.1:0-1790 GCA_049657865.1 Mobilitalea sp. | reverse complement strand
TATCATCACCAATATATTTATTTACTCGTTTGCATTTTGAGTATGATAAATCTCACTGAATAAAAATCACTACTTTTCTGCCAAGCCAAGTTTTTCATATCCCATTTCAATTATAATATTATCAAGCGATTTAAATAAAGCTTCCTGAGCTAATGGAATACATTTTTCTTCGATAAATGTATTATAGTCGCTCGGAACTCCATCAAACTTAGATACATATTCTGCGTTCAAAATAATATTAATATCATCACTATCAGGAATACTAATACTTGTTTCTATTAAAATTAGTGCAGTTTTTTCTTCTTCTTCCTTTGGTGTTTTTACTTGTACCTTACTTTCTGCCTTTAATTTAAATTCCCCCGATAAATTTTGTGAAATGTCAATATGAACTTTGTTTATTCGCTTCTTTAGAATTTTCAAATGACTTTTCCAGCACGCGCATAATATATTGATTAAGCGTTATTTTCTGTTTAGCTGCTTCAAGTGCAATTTTTCTATGAAGTTCCGGTGATATTCTTACATTAAAAGTCCCCTTAAACTCCCTATCAGGTTCTTTACCACACTGTGAACATATACTCATATAATTCTCAATACTTTGATGAAACATTTCTTCTAATTCTTCGACAGTGGCTCCATGAAAATTTAGTGAATCAGTAATACCAAAAACTTTTCCAACAAATATTTTATCTTCTGCATCATACTCTATAGTAGCATGATATCCTCTATATTCCATCATTGAACTCATCTCAGCACATCCTTTCTTAATATATAACAATTTCATTGTTATATATTACTCAAAACTAATCAATTTCTCCAATATTCTTTAAAAATTCCAATACTATCTCTATTTGATATCTATATAATTCATTCCCCGGGTGAGGTTCATCAAACTGCAGTGTTCGCTTTGTTTGTTGATGGCAATAACCAATACCAGAACCTCTTCCACCTGAGAATTTGGTGCAATTACATTTTCACATCAAGGTATCCAATTCTCTTTTTGTGAAATTTTTCGGACTTGGCTTTCTACAGATTTTCTTTAAAAGTTCTTCCTTTTTGGACATTTGCGATCATTACCTGCCTTTCATCCGAAGTTTGCAACTGTTTTATAGTTGCATTATAACATTCTTTAAAAAAGTATGTCAACCACTATCTAATTACATGCATTTCCCCGATTCGATTTAATAGCTTTTTATAAAAACACTTAATTTAAGGCATATCAAATATTGAAGTACGTACAAAGCGATATTTCTGAGGAAAGAATGTGCCCTGTTAAAGATATGAAATGTTTGCAAGATTAATTTTAGAAATAGACTATTCCTAAAATGCGTGTTTTTCGGAGTATCAAAAAAGCAACAGATTAATTGGAATGTGGCATCCGGTTGTTGATAAAGCCCATGATGAAGTTAAAATTCGCATGAACAGTTGTTAATCAGTAGACACTAATTAACAACAACCCCCAAGTCCTTATAATTCTAAGGATTTTGGGGTTTTCTTATTTTCTAATGCGCAGGAAAAATTTCGTAGAGCACAGCTTTGGCGATTGAGTGCGACAGGAGCGTACTTCCCGTACGCGACTTCGCACGAATGAGCCAAAAGCGAAGCTATGCGGAATTTTAACAAGCATTATTCCCACTCTATCGTTGAAGGCGGCTTGGAGGTAATATCATAAACAATCCTATTTACACCCTTTACCTCGTTCACGATCCGATTGCTGATCTTCTCCAGCACGTCATACGGGATTCTTGCCCAGTCGCTGGTCATTCCGTCAACGGAGGTTACGGCACGGATTC
>JBASOB010000687.1:0-5339 GCA_049657865.1 Mobilitalea sp. | reverse complement strand
GCGGACAGAAGCTGGGTGCTGTACAAATTGGTGATGCATATCTAGATACCACTTCAATTAATGCATTATCTTGGATGGTTGCATCTACCTCAAAGGTTCCAGATGCAGCACTTAAATTCTTAAACCTTACTTTTACTGATCAAGATATCATTAATTTACTGATTTATGGTATTAAGGACAGAGATTATGTATTAGACGCTGATGGTTTTCTATCTTATCCAGAAGGTAAAGATGCTTCCAGCGTGGATTATACAGCACAGTTAAGCTGTGGAACTCTTGGCAACTTCTTCTTAATGTATCCTATGGCAGGAACTAGCAAAGATTCCTTAGCATGGGAAGAAGAACAGAATCAGATAGCAAAGAAATCTCCAGCAATGGGCTTTACCTTTGACTCGAGTTCAGTAAAAACAGAATATACCGCAGTGAGCAACGTAATTCAACAGTATTTACCAAGCTTGTTATGTGGTAGTGTTGATCCAGAAACAGTATTACCTGAATTTAAAGATAAATTAACAACCGCTGGTTTAGAGACGATTATTCAAGCAAAACAGGAACAATTAGACACATGGTTGGCAAGTAAGTAAGAAGTTAAATGGAGAAAAACATGAAAAATGTTGCTAAAAAGAAAAACAGGGGACTGACCAAAAGCGGTCCCCTTCTCCTAATCGCATTACCAGGAATTGCCTACCTTCTTATTAATAATTACATTCCGATGTTTGGAACCTTCCTCGCATTCAAGGATTTTAATTATTTGAAGGGTATATTCGGAAGCGATTGGTGTGGATTCGATAATTTTGAATATTTATTTAAGCAGGATGCTTTTGTTATTGTACGAAATACAATCCTCTATAATCTGACATTTATAGTAATCGGAACAATTGCAGCAATTATTGTTGCTATCTTTATGTGTGAGCTAGGTGAAAAGTCGCGAGTTAAATTCTTTCAGTCCTCTTTGCTGCTTCCAAACTTATTGTCATGGGTAGTAATCGGATTTATTGGATTTGCATTCCTTAACTCGGATACCGGGTTTATCAATAACACTGTAATTAAGATGTTCGGTGGTAAAGAAGTAGCATGGTATACAACTCCAAAGTATTGGCCGGTCATATTGACCATTGTATATTTGTGGAAGAATGTTGGATATAGCAGCATTATTTATATGGCAAGTATCTCAGGAATTGATAAAAGTATCTTTGAGGCTGCTAAAATCGATGGTGCGACAAAAATGGAACAGATTCGCTATATGACGATACCGATGCTAAAACCGACGGTAACCATTTTGACCTTAATGGCAGTTGGAAGAATTTTTTACTCGGATTTCGGTTTGTTCTACCAGGTTCCAATGAACTCCGGTGCTTTATATGATGCAACACAGACCATTGATACTTATGTATATCATGGCTTAATGGAATTAAATAATGTTGGTATGTCAGCTGCGGCTGGATTATATCAATCCGTAATTGGATTTGTTTTAGTTATCACGGCAAATGCAGTCGTAAGAAAAGTCGATCGTGATAATGCACTGTTTTAGGAAGTTCGTGTGAAGAAAAAGATTCTTCACACGTGAATTTGTGCTAATGCCCAAATTCACAGATTTTGATAAAGTGGAGGTTTATATGAGTAAAATGACAGACGAGAAAAGATTTGGTACCATTGCTACTATAATTCTTGCGATATTATCAGTGATTGCACTGCTACCAATCATTTTGATAGTAATTGCCTCCGTAACGAATGAACAGGCATTATTATCAAACGGATATTCCTATCTTCCAAAGGCCTTCAGCTTTGATGCTTATTATTATATGATTAAGCAAGGGGAAACCATATTAAAGTCTTATGGAATCACCATTTCAGTTACGATATTAGGAACGCTTGGAAGCGTTCTCATTACTACAATGCTGGCATACCCTATGTCCAGAAAAAACTTTAAGTATCGGAACATCCTATCCTTTTTTGTTTTCTTTACGATGCTATTTAATGGAGGTATTGTAGCCTCTTATATGATGTGGTCCAATATTTTTCATATCAAAAATACGATATGGGCACTTGCAATTCCAAACTACATGGTTACTGCTTTTAATGTATTTTTGGTGAGAAATTATTACTCCAATAATGTACCTGATGCCTTAATTGAATCGGCTCAGATAGATGGAGCAAGTGAACTGCGTACCTTCTGGTCAATCATTATTCCTCTTTCCATTCCGACGGTTGCTACCATTAGTTTATTTACGGCACTGTGTTACTGGAATGACTGGGTAAATGGTCTGTATTACATTACTGATTCAAAATACTTTGGGATACAAAACCTGCTAATCAAGATTATGAATAATGTACAATTCTTGAAATCAGGTACCGCAAATGTGATTGGAACCGGTAATATTGATTTACCTGGTACTGCGGTTAGAATGGCGATGGCTGTAATCGGAATTCTTCCGATTGTGTTGATATATCCGTTTGTTCAGAAATACTTTATTAAAGGCGTAGTTGTTGGAGCTGTGAAAGGCTGATTACGCTGAGGAAACATCTGACCTATTCGATTTTTGAATAGGTCAAAAACATAGAAAGGAGTAGAAACTAAGATGACTTTAGATACAGAATTTATTATGAAATTACATGTTAACTGTGAGCCGGATTTGGAAGTGAAGAGTGACGGAAGCGGTTATCTCAGAGTAATCCCGATTATAGGGGGATACGTTGAAGGAAAAGTGAACGGGAGGGTTGTGCCTGGTGGCGCGGACTGGAATACTACAAGAGAGAATGGAATCGCACATGTATTTGCAAAATATCTGATAAAAACTGAGGACGGAGAATATATTGCTGTCGAAAATGAAGGTAAAATCAGGTTTGATGAGGCAAGTGTGATCAAAACAACTCCTAGATTTCAAGCAAATGATACAGGAAACTATGCCTGGCTGAACGTTGGTGTTTATGTAGCTTCTCTGGACAGCGGCAAAGAACCGGGACAAGTTGAGATTACGGTTTATAAAATGGTCTGAATAAAGGAAGCATTTGCGACAAAAGTGGTGCTCGTTCCTTTCAGCATATTGAGATGCTACAGAGCAGTATCATGTTTATTTAATATGAATTATTGAAAAATAGAATTCAATTGCGAATTTATGCTTGCAGTATAGAGCATGCAGGCTTTGAGAGAAAGGGTTGGATATTATTATGAAAGTTAGCGAAGTTATTGATAATATAATTAAAAAAACTGGGGTAGAACCTTTACCTGCAGATAAAACCTGTGATCATCTTATGTCAGGAAGCCTTGATTTAGAAGTTACTAAGATAGTTACAACATTTATGGCTACGGTTGAGGTGATTCAGAAAGCAATTGAAATTGGTGCTAATCTGATTATTACGCATGAACCTACCTGGTTTACAGGTATGGATTCGACGGAATGGCTGGAGAAGGATCCGGTCTATCTTGAGAAAAAGAAATTAATCGAGGATCACAATATTGCGATCTGGAGATTTCATGATCATATGCATATGGATAAAGAAGATGGTATTTATCGAGGCTTTAATACTGAGCTTGACTGGGGAAAATATGAAGTGAAAAATACAGCAGGTACTCGTAGTTTTGGTTCCTACTATCAGATTCCAGAGACTACTTTGGAGGAATTATGTCAATTCTTTAAAGAAAAGTTGAATATGAAGGTAATACGAATTGTCGGAAATCCTGAGTGGAAAGTGAAACGTATCGGTGTTCTGGTAGGTGGAGGGAGTCTCGGACTAGGGATTGAAGAACTTCCAATGCAGACGATGCAGGAGAATAATCTTGACTTGTTAATATGCGGTGATATAACGGAATGGACTATTAGTGCCTATGTTAGAGATGCAGCTGCGCTTGGTATAAACAAAGGAATGTTGATTTTGGGTCATGAACGCAGTGAAGAGATGGGAATGAAACATCTTGGAGCCTGGATGAAGGATATCGTAGGTGATATCGAAATCCAGTTTATTGACGCAGGAGAGCCATTTTTATATCTATAATAACAGAAAGATAGAAAAGCAAAGAATTTGTTGTTGATTGTATTAGAGGATATTATTTTAATTAGGAATAACAGAAAGATAGAAACAAAGAATCAGCTGTTGATTGTATTAGAGGATTTATTATTAAATTGGAATAACAGAAAGATAGAAAAGCAAAGAATTAATTGATGCTTGTGCTAGAGGATATATAATTAATTTGTATTAACAGAAAATAGAAAAGCAAAAAATTAACTGATATTTATGTAAGTAAAATGTATATTAATTTACAAAAACTGAGGTACTGATAAGTCGAAATTACGAAGGAGATCAATATGGCACTGATACAAACCGATTTTTATTCAAAAACATTATCAAAAGTATGTAATTTTAATATAATACTGCCAAATGATATTATACCAGAAATGGTAACAGGGAATGAATGCTATAATCGAAAAATGAAAACTTTATATCTTCTGCACGGCTACTCGGGCTCTAGTAAGGACTGGCTATTAGGAACCTCTGTTCAGGAGATGGCAATGAAGTATAATCTTGCAGTGGTTATGCCTTGCGGTGATAACAGCTTCTATCTGGATGGACGAGGTACAGGAAAAGCATATTGCGAATATTCAGGAAAAGAACTGATTGAATACACAAGAGAGACCTTTGGATTATCAGATAAAAAGGAAGATACCTTTATTGGTGGATATTCCATGGGAGGTTTTGGAGCACTACACACTGGGCTAAGATATCCTGAAACTTTCCATAAAATAATTGCTCTTTCCTCTGCGTTGATCGTTCATAACATCAAAAATATGAAGGAAGATGCAAGAGATGAGATTGCAGATTATGATTACTACACTTCTACCTTTGGTAATCTGGAGCAACTTGATACAAGCATCAATAATCCGGAATATCAGATCAGCAGCTTGAAAAAAGAGGGTAAGGCGATTCCTTCTATTTATATGGCATGCGGTTCGGAGGATTTTCTAATAGAGCCGAATCGTGCATTTCACGAATTTCTTAGGAAAGAGGAAATCGAGGTAGAGTATCATGAAACTACAGGAATACATGATTGGACCTTCTGGAATCAGTATCTGGAGCCAGCAATTAAATGGATGTTAAGCTAGAATGAATTTAACCTGCAAGTAGATTGCAGGAATGGAGGTAGGTATGAGCGATAGATTATTTAATCCACTCACAAAAATTATAGAAAAATCAGCTATTGAGTCAGCATGGATTCCACCAGTTGTCTCTGAAACAGATCAGATTCCAACCGGAGATATGCCGGGAGATAAAATTAAGATTGGTGTAGAGCATATTGCAAAAGCGCAGAAGATATTCCCGGAACTCTGTAAACAGCTGATGGT
>JBASOB010000686.1:0-9738 GCA_049657865.1 Mobilitalea sp. | reverse complement strand
GTGTTGATGGCAATTTGCAGGCAATGCTTGATGAGTATGCGCATGTACTGGGAGAATCGGGGGACTCACTCGCTGATGCTATCATCGATGCATTTTCAGATACTGCCTCCTTGCAGGTTGATACCTTCGAGTCCTTTGTTGGGTCCGAAAATGAAAAGCCTCGTATGAGATCACATTTTGCTGTTGGATACTTCAATGCTAGAATCAGCAATGAGAATATGCAAAGAACTGAAAAAATACGTAAGGCCTTCAACTCACCGTTTCGTCCATTTGTACTCTCTACAACCTCAATCGGTCAGGAAGGGCTTGATTTTCATAGCTATTGTCGCAAAGTAATGCACTGGAATCTTCCATCAAATCCTGTCGATCTGGAGCAACGAGAAGGACGTATCAACCGTTACAAGTGCCTTGCCGTTCGCCAAAATATTGCACATCGATATGGTACTGAAATAACATGGGATAAAATGTTTGCTAAGGCTGCTCAAACAGAAAAAGGTACACTCTCAGACCTTGTACCCTATTGGTGCTTAACTGATGGTCCAGATATTGCGGTTAAAATAGAGCGCATCGTTCCCATGTATCCCTTAAGTCAGGACAGACTACGCTATACACGACTCATTAAGATTTTGTCGCTTTACCGACTAACACTTGGTCAACCTCGTCAGGAAGAACTGATTGAGCTTATAAGCAAGGAAACTTCTGGAGATATTAGCGATGATTTGTTTATGAATTTGAGTCCGTTTTGTAGAGAAGTAGATTAATGGCGCTGTTCTTTTTATTTTGTATCAATAGCACTTTGTATTGCTATAGGTAAACAGAAATTGCAGAAAAGAGCGAATTTCACAGCTCTCTATCTGCAACTTCTGTTTACCTATTTCTTCATCTCTTTCGATTTCATTTTCCATTAAAATGCATTAAAAGTATTCAAAGATAACATTACTTACTTTTCTATAAGAGATTCTTGAAATTTCCTACATAATCCTTCAATCCACTCACGTTTTGCAATAACCTTTAACAATTCATCCGGTATTTTACTATATCCGTAATAACATCCAGCCAGCCCTCCTGCAACTGCTGCCACAGTATCTGTGTCATCCCCCAGATTGACTGACCTTAGTACACACTCCTCATAGGAATCCGTCGTAATAAAACACCAGATAGCAGCTTCTAAAGTATCAACGACATAGCCAGAGCTTTTGATTTCATACTCTGATAGCTTTGCAAACGTATCAATATCACGCAATCTCGAGTACTCCTCTAATTCATCTATCATTTCATCGAGATACTGATGTCTAGCATAATAACCAAAAACAGCTTGCGCACATTCTTTCATCAGTGCCAGTGGCTGATATTGATTTCTATACCGCAGAATATTACCAATGAATCCGGCGTATAATCCACAACCGACCTGACTCCGTGGATGTGCATGAGTAAGACTGGATATTTCATGAATCTTCTGCATCATCTCATAATTGCCATATTCATGTAAGTTATCTGCTATTCCGTAGAAATACAGAGCAGTCGGAAGAATTCTCATCAATGATCCATTTCCATTGTCCCCTGTTGATTTACCGCCACATTCCAAAGGGGTCATACCACTAGTATAGTTCATTATAGCATTACTGGTGGATACTCCAATATCAAACACTTCTCCATATGGAGTATACTCACCGTACAACAGCCAACTTGAGAATTTATCCATCATATCAATATAATTCAGTTTCTTACTCAAACTGTCCATAGAAGCAAGAACCATACTACTGTCATCTGACCAGGTCCCTGCCGGTTGATAGTGGGTACCATATTGTCTCATATTTGTAACCGGATCATCGCTTAACTCCTCTCTTGATTGAAATTCAGTAGGAACTCCAAGTGCATCCCCAACGACCAATCCCATGATCCCACCTAATACAAAGTCGTAGGTACACATCTTCACACCTTGCTTTCTTATTTTTTGTTTCGTTTATTATAGTCCTTTTCTATTTCTTCCTTCCATCCCCTACCTACATCAGCCATTTTGGGTGCACATCTCATTTCGCATACAGCTTCGCTGACGACTCTGTAATTCATTGCCACGCCTTCACTGTCGTTATGATAAGTAACTGCCCTATCCTCATCAATACCAAATTTCTTTGCTTCTGCTACGGCATCAATATTTGCTCCTAAAAAAATAAACTCCCATCCAAACCGTGTTTTCTGTCTCTCAATCATATGTCTCAATTTTTCATAAGAATATTCCTTGCTGGAATTTTCCAGTCCATCCGTAGTAATGACAATGATTACTTTTTCTGCCCTTTCTAACTCCGGCAGATACTTTTGAACATTGCCAATCTTATGAATTGTCCTTCCAATGGCATCCAAGAGCGCCGTACAGCCTCTTACAAAATATTCATTCTCCGTGATAGTTCTTACCATACTGATTGGGAACCTGTCATGAATTAATTCATATTGGTCATCAAATAGTACGGATGTTACTATAGCTTCGCCTTCCTGCTTCTTTTGCTTCTCAATCATAGAGTTAAAACCACCAATGGTGTCACTTTCCAATCCACTCATGGAACCACTTCTGTCTAATACAAATACCAATTCTGTTAATCCTTTTTTCATACCTGATTACCACCTTTCTGTCTGAGGGAATACGTATTTTATCCTCCTCGTTTTCAGTTATCTGTGTTTTGTTGTAACCATAGTATAGTAAAAATCTTAATGTATTTGGTCGCATCAAAAGCGACATTTTTATTCTCCTAAGATTGGCTGATGATATGAAAATAGCATTTCATTGATTTCGAACACATCATACATTTGATTATCAATAAAATATGTAATAATTACATCAAACTTTGAACTATTGGAAAATGCATATCCTGCCTTCATAAGCAGGTCTCTCGTTTCATCCAAAGATAGTCGAAGCGCAATGGCAAATGCCAGGATGGTTTTTTTGTTAGGTGTATAATTGATATCATTTCTAATCTTGGAGAATAGCCGGCGGTCAATATTGGCTCTCCGATAGGTCTGTATATCTGTCATGTTTTTCTCATCAATCAGGCGTATCAGCATCTGTGAAAATGTCTCATCCAGTCGATTGAGCAGATCCTTCAGACTTTTTTCTGATTTTTTTGGTGAAACTTGTGGCAATGGAGCAGCCACTTCTTCCATCCGATTTATTTCTTTTATAGGCGAAACTAGATTTCGCATGACCTCATTTCTTCGAATATGATATTCATCAGTATTTTCTGAATAACACTCATCATATTCAGAGAAAGATTCATCAGTATTATCCACATAATGATCGTCTATATATTCCTTTACCGATGTAAAAAGCTTCTTGCTGACAATCAGTGATTTTCTATCATAAAGAACCAAATAAACAAGCATGTCATGTTCTAAAAGGAAATCACTTATCGCAGAAATAGCTATCTTTAAAACCTGCTGTCTTGGGAAGCCATAATTGCCGGATGAAATCAAAGGAAATGCTATCGATTCCAATGTATATGAATGAGCTAGTTTCATAGATTCCATATATGCGCTGTAAAGATTCTCATCTTCACCTGATTTCCCATCTTTCCATACTGGCCCTACTGTATGGATAATATATCTTGACGGTAAATCAAAACCATCAGTAATAACTGCTTTACCTAAATCACAATGTCCGATCTTCTTACAAGCTTCTGTCAGTTTTGTTTCTCCAGCTGCCAGATAAATAGCTCTGCTTGTCCCACTACCCTCACCCAATTGTATATTCGCAGTATTAACTATAGCATCTACATGCACCTTCGTTATATCGTTTCTTATTAATAAAAAAGGCATTGCCCCACCTCCAAATCATCTTAATTAACTAAATAAATACTATATTTCCATCATCTTTTACTAATATAAATTTTAATCCAATCTGATTTATCTGTGAGTATTCAGACCATTTCTTAGCTAATTGGAGGCTCTTTTTAGAAAAAGGTACAGCCACTGCCGGAATGATATTTTCTTTTAATTCACCGCCGGTCATTAATTGACCTATAGCTTCTCTCATAAGTGGATATTCAGCTCCATTCTTATTATCGTCCCTGCTTTTTTTGCTCTCAATGTACATCTCTTTGCCTGATTCTAACTTAATATTCACATCTCCAACTCCAGACTGCGAATGAACAATAATCCTTGCTTCATATCCTTGCAGTGTATAGAACCCCTGCCATTTATCCATTAACCCGACTGATTTCCTGCAATTATGTTCTAACATAAAACCAGCAATATCAAAATGTACTGTATCGATTGTCTTTATATGCGCACCATCTATGGATACATAAATATCCTGATTTGTAAGATGATTTTCTATATAATAAATGGCTATTAGTAAACTAACCTCCGGCTCTTGCATAATAACCTCCCAAAACACTTAAATTCTTTTATCAATCTTATCTACTGCACGCCTTCTACAATTCCACAATAGAGTATTACCCTCATGTCACATATAAGCCTAAAAACATAGTAAGGTGTTCCACTAAACTAAAAATTTTACCTCAGATTCACACGGCTCCTAAGAAAATTGCTTTCAGTAAAAAGAAACAAGTATAAAATATACCAAGTCCTAATCCCCATTGACCTTGTTTCTTTCCCTTTTCCACTTCATAATCAAAAGCTTTTAATCCAATAACACTGAAAACAACAGCAAGAATTGGTGAAATACAATAAAGCCAGTAGAACCATATACTCCCTATCCCAAACACTAGACCTACCATACATAATGCATTATTTTTCTTATTTTCCAAATGAAACTTTCCTTCCTAAATTAAAACAAACTCAGTTGCTGCATATCAGTAACTTCATATATCTTCTTAAACTTATCTAAATCTTTTAAAAACTCACTCACAGATCCTCTTTTTGTCAGACTAACAAAAAGAGCTGCAGATCTTGCTTGACAATTCATTGACCGCTTATCATTAAATTCTATATCAGTAAAGATATCGTATTTCAAAATTTCATTTTTAATTCAAAATAATTGTTCAAGGCTTTCATGTAAATCCAATCATAAAACATAGTCTTAGGAATAAGCTCCCAATCCTTATTATCATATCGAAAGCAAATTAGTTTTCCGGAGTTTTGCAATCGTATATCTCTTTTTGCATCTTTAGGCGAAACAGTTTTTAAATCGTCATATGGACCCCCAAATTCAAATACCTTTGCTGACTGAAATACATTTTCCAAATGAATCTGCATTCCTAATTCTTCATCCTGTAACATCAAATTGAACGCACTTAATTTAACACCCAAAAGCTCATTTGACTTTGTAGATATTTCCAACACTTTTGAATTAGGGTATTTTTTCTTTATTGCTTGATGTAATGAATTAATACTTTTTTGTTTTTGTGAAATTGCAAAACCATTAAAATATGTAAAGTCAAAATACTCCTCTTCATACATTTAATTACCATAAAAATCTGATTTAAAAACTATCCTTTGTGCCATATTCGTAGTACTCCTTTTTCCATTGTTTATAATCTTTTCTATATCCATAAAATTGTTCTCTGAGTCTTACTTTAGATACATCAAACTCATTTTTCTTAGCAATTTTTTGAACATAATCTTGCATTTCTTCATTTTGAACAAAAATATTTTGAAAAAACTTTACTGGAATATATTCTTTGACCTTTATCTCAGCTTGCGGATTTGTAGTGAAGCATGTTGGTATGTCCGGTGACCGATTTTCGTTTGAAAACAATGCTTCATAATAACATGTCGGATGTTCCCCTCTTGTGTTTGCATTATTTAGGTATAGCTGGATCTCCTGTTCCAAAATAACTTCTATTTTTATCTGTATTATCGAAAAACGGGTACCATTTTTTACTTCAAGGCCATATCTCATCAGATAATTAGGAAATTCCACACTTGTAGATATATAATTTGCCACTCCTTCTGTATCATCATTATACTTGCAACGAATGCCATTAAAATTCATATTATATCTCGATCTTATCCCATATTCAAATATGCTCTCGATATTTTCATAATTGGTAAAATGAACAAGATAATTAACTCCTCTACTTTTTAGATAATCATAAACTTCTCTGTTCCAGGCTCTTATTTCCATACTTCTTTTATAGCGATCCTCAAATCCAGGATAATTAGTTAATATACTATTAAGTTCTTCTAATTTCTTAAACTGGATATTTATCTGATAAAATTCTTCGAGATATTTGCCAATGTCTTTATGATAAACCTCTCTGATCTTACTTATCATTAAAATGAGATTCTGAATTTCTTCTACAGTGAGATAGATCATTTTAATTTTGGATACCATATATGCAATACAAAGAAAGCGTTTACCTTTCCTTACATCTAAATCAATATTCTTAAAAGCAAATCGAATGTAGTTATATAATCTTTTCGTAGTTTCTTCTTCTGATATGGATTTATTTACAATATTATCCACAATTATCTTAGTATGATCTTCATCTGCGATTAGAAGGTAAAATTTATTACATAACTTTAAATTTTTCTGTTTGCGACATCCACAGATTACACTATTAACAAAATTGTTACCCACCCCATCAAGTCCCGAATTATCTTTTATGTATTTCCTTATATATTTGATTATTTCCTTTTCATTATTCCCCTCCTGAATTAACCTTAATATTCTTTCTTCATCAATTTTTCTTTGATTTCTTGGAATTATAACCGCCTTTGCCAACTCATACTCCTGCCGTCTTTCAAATATTATCTTCCCATATTCTGTTTTAGGTATTACTATCTCCCTCTCGCCTATTTCTGCAATACATAAATAATAATTATTTTCATCAGTAGCTATCACTTTGACTACTCCGTATTTTATATGAAACATATTGAACTCGTAATTTATACGCATACGTTACCTCCAAATGTAATTCTTCCTCCTACATTTTTCTAAATCCACCTTCTTCTAATATTTCTCCTTCAAACTTCGTACCGCTTTTACTTCCTTCATATTCTCCATACTCCTCTTGCCAATTACTGAAATATGCATCATCACATTCCTCTTCATCGCTGTCAAAATCTTGATCATTATATTCTTCATGAACATCTAAATCATAATCACTATCATCAAATTCCATACATTCCTCATGATTCCACTCATCACAATTTTCCGAAGGCTGAATAAATGGATATCTCTCACTTGAAGCCAATAATGAATTATACCTTTCAAGAGCATTATCAGCTTTTGACAAAAATAATCTTACGACATACTCCACACAAGCAATGTCACTATCTAATTGAGCTATAAATGATTCATCTTGATTATTTTCTTCAATTATCTTCTCTTTAAAATTATTTAGCAGACTTAATTGCTCATGAACTTCAAAACCTGCAAAAACAGAGTCCTTTTCATATAAATACTTTTCAACACGGGCTTGTTCATATTTTTTATGTCTTAACTTATTTTCAGCATTCTGCGTTTCACTCAAGAATTTATTTTCATACAGGTGTACTGCATTATAGCCAGTAAATCCATCCGGAATCGGAATCGCTTGAATAAGTACTAATCCGCAATAATACAAATTTTCCTTAGTAGAAAGTCCCCAGTATTTATCTGTAATATTTACATACACTCTATCCATTTTAATTTGATATTTAAGCTTGCCCTTTTTGTTCTCTTGGCTTAAGATTTTAGTTCCTGTAAATTTAGCTATATAGTATTGACGATTGCTTAGATTTTTGCTTTTATTAAGTATTTCATCAAAGGGTAAAACAGGCGCATTCTTGTATATCAATATTTCATTAAAATTCTTGTCGCAAGCTCTAAGATATTTTACACTAATTTTTTCTATTTGTTGTATATCGGAAAGTATCACAATATCTCCAGATAATTCGTCTATCTGCTCAATAACTGCAACTTCTGCCAAACATCTAGTTAATAAAGGTATTTCCTTTATTTGATGAATATAGTTTTTACAGTTAAATACTTCTTCGATACGAATTGAATAAGGAGCCACTACCACTAATTCTTTCGAATAAACATCTATTCCAATAATGTCATCATTGTTATAAATAAGAATAAATTCCATATTTATTCGCTCAGTTGTATCAGCAATTTCTTTATCTCTTTTTTTCTTATTTCGTAATTCACTTTCAAACATATCCTGTGCATTTAAAACCTCATATTGGCTAGCACACTCTAGAATGGCTGATTGATTGTATGTTTTATAGGCTTCAACATCTGCCTGACATAAAAACAATTTCGTTCCCCATAAATTATTAACAAAATTTTTAACTTCACCATCAAAGTTGATGCAATAACTACATTCTAACTTATCCACCAAAATACCTTTCCCGTACTTAGCATGATATACAAATGCTTTATTCACCATCCAAAATTCCTCCATCTAAATTAGTACATAACATCACTTCAAGTTCTTTCACTATCTTTTTAATATCAAACTAGTTCTACCCTGATTTAAGCCTATGAATTTGTTTGCAATTTTTCTATTCCTATAATCCTTTCTAACCATGTTTTGGAGTTCATTACCTTGATGATAGCCGTGAATTACCACAATTTCACGTACTGCGCTATCAGCATTCTCAATAGCATTATCTAAAGCCAATGCTGCTTCCCAGGTTCGCATATTATGAAGATCAAGCATAATTATTTCTTTTTCACCAAAAAAGCATTCAACCATGTCTTCATTCTCCTTTAATCTTAAAAATACATAAGAAAAAAGGACATCCATAAAAAGGCATTCAAGATCAATCCACAACATTAATAAGCCACCTACGTGGTCTTATTTAGTTGTTATAATCAAAATTGAATATCTTTTTATAGATGTCCATACGGGAATTATTTCATACATTCGTCTGGTTGTCAATCACAATCTTACACATTTTAATTTTCTATGATTCATTTATGATAATGTCTTAGTGTACCACAAATGATTATGTCCCAAAAGGTAGTTCATATATTATACTAGAACCTCATAACTAGAAATGGGGTGGACACAATCAGAAAGGTATTACTCACAATGGATGAAAATCACAAGTATGAAATTATCAAAAAGCTCGTAGACACAAACGGTAATAAGAAAACGGCTACTCTGAAAATTAATTGTTCAGACCGACACATCAACCGCTTAATAAGGGGCTATCAAGAACAGGGTAAGTCTTTCTTTATTCATGGCAACCGGGGTAGGCAGCCTGCCATCACCCTTCCATCCGATACAAAACAGTTAATCTTAGACTTATACCGCACTAAGTACCAGGACTGCAACTTAACCCACTATTCAGAACTGCTTGCCGAAAAAGAAGATATCAGGGTATCTGTCAGTACTATTACTTCTATTCTAAGAAAGAACTATATCCTTTCTCCTAAAGCAAACCGCTCATCCAGGAAAACGGTAAAGAAAGAGTTGAAAGCGCTTCAATCAAAGACTAAATCCAAAAAAAAGGCAGCTATCATTCAAAGCTCCATCTTGGATCTCGATGCTTCCCATCCAAGACGGGCTAGATGTGCGTATTTCGGTGAAATGCTTCAGATGGATGCTTCCGTACACCTTTGGTTTGGAGATTCCAAAACACAGCTTCATATCGCTGTTGATGATGCCTTAGGGCAGATTGTTGGCGCCTACTTTGATGAACAAGAAACTTTAAACGGCTATTATCATGTTCTTCATCAGGTTCTTAGCAATCACGGCATTCCATATCAGTTTTTCACAGATAACCGAACTGTATTTGAATACAAAAAGAAGCATGAAACCTCTGTAGAGAAGGATACCTTTACTC
>JBASOB010000685.1:0-2049 GCA_049657865.1 Mobilitalea sp. | reverse complement strand
TTATATATTTGCTCTGGTTCATTGCTATTCTTATATAAGACTCCATAAGGAGTAATTCTAAAATTAGGATTGTTTTTTATTACCTCCATTGCAAAGGATCCACCATCAAGCTCTTCTAATTCTCTAGTAGCTACTGCTTGCTTTTCTGATAGATATAAGTCTTTTCCTACAGTTTCCAGATTATTAAAGTCACTTACAAGGCTATAGCAATGAGTATTAAAGCTTAAATTGATTAACTCTGCTATTGTTTTCGAATTTTCTGCAAAGGCTGAAGCAAAAAACACTTTTCTTTCCTTTGTATCGAAACTATCCATCCTTTTAAATAAGAAATTTAATTCATCGATATTGCACTCTTTACCTTTTAGAACTTCATTGATATCTGGATCATAAACTACTTCTTCAATATAGCAGTTGGGAGCAATTGAAGTTTCAAGCTCCAGCTGATTATATACCTTGGATATTTCACTTTCCTCATAAGGGAAATTAAACATAATTGACTCATTTTCTTTTCTGTCGATTCTTTTTATTCTAATTAGCATATCTCTCCTCCATTCTATTTTTCAATTGAAAATACATCTGCACCATACTTTGCAATTAATGATGCATTGATTATTATCTTAAATGCATAATCATCAATAAGTTCTTTATCTGCTATCTCACTGATTCTTATATATTCTTTTCCTGACCATATAGTTTTTGCTGTTTGGTATAGGGCGTAGCCAGCTGTACTAATTTGTCTAAGATGTATCTGTGTAAAATCAAATCCATTTAAACAGACCGCATGCTCCGAGATGTTCCATAATACTTCATCAGCAGTAAGAAGAAATATTACTGCAAGATAGGTCGGTGTCCTTTCCCATACTTCAATATCTTGCTTATGGTTTACATGATGAAACCTTTCCTTATGGTTGTAATCTAGAAATAGCTCACCAGTAAATTTGCTGCTAAGTAATTTCAATCTGTTTTTTAGAGCATAATTTTTTATTCTTCCAAAGCAATCTCTTATTAGATCTGTATATTCAATTTCATCTGCCTTTAGTTTTTCTTTGAAACAAAAACAATCATTAGGGTTACCTCTGGTTTTAGCCGTAGATAGACATCCATTACAAGACTTAATACCTCCCTTGCAATTAAAATGATTATTAATGACTATTCCGCTTCTTCTTTGAGGAAAATTAGGTGCCAGCATCATCAGCTGTTCTATTCCTCCAAGTGTTGTACCATACATAAAATATCTTGACATTGTTCTCAGTCCTTTCAATTTTATTTTGAAATAAAAAAGAGGCGAAGCCTATCGATCATAAGTTGATCAAAGACTTCGCCTCTTTTGGTTTCTATATTTAGTTTTGGATTTATATAAAACAAAAGCACCAAGAGTTTTTCATCTCAGTGCTATTGAAGTTTTTTCATGCTATTGTTAGTATAAAATATATGCTCATTTTATGCTAATGGAATATAACCTATTTTTTCACTATCGCAGCACTCAAAACAATAATCATTTCATAATTAATCCTTTATCTATCGCATCTTGGATTATTTGATGACAGCATTTGCCTAGCGGATTTTTCTTTTGACATTGTGAGTTACTCATTGCTCCAGTAATCTCTAAAACCTCTTTCATATTGATAGCTCCATGTTTTACTACCGCATTTATTACTTCTTCTTCTGTAACTTCACTACAATAACATGCATATTTAGGATTTGCATCATTTTTAAACCATATTGGTACTTTTACTTGCTGTTTATTAAATTTATTTTTAGATTCTGTGTTATAGTAAGTAATATCACATTCCTCACTCATACATAAAAAATAATCATTGTCGCCAACTTGTTCCGTTAGTTCGTCAAGTACCATGTGCTTTACTGTAATGCTTTTTACAGGAATACCTTGTTTCTCACATATAGAGCACAAATTATTTTTTTCAATCTTACAAGAAGATTTCTTTGTATTTCCACAATAACATTTATTCAAAATTTCTTTTCCCATTGTTTTCATTCCATCCATGATTTATTTTTATTTCCTAATTATCGCACTGTAAAACTGTTGAA
>JBASOB010000684.1:0-7408 GCA_049657865.1 Mobilitalea sp. | reverse complement strand
TGCCAGCGATGGAGGCATTTCAACATTATGCAATTCTGTCCATCGGTGATGGTTTGGTTAGTCAGATACCGTCCCTTATGATATCATTATCTACAGGTATCTTAGTAACAAGAGTATCAAAACAGGCAGATTTCGGCGATCTATTGATCAGACAGCTCTTCAGTATTCCGAGCGTATTATACATGGTTGGTATCAGCATGATTATTCTTGGCTTTGTGACTCCGCTGAATAATATTTTGTTTTTAGCATATGGTTTAGTTTTTATATTTTCCGCAAGAGCGATTTCTTCAAAAATAGAGGTTGCTGAAATTGAGAAAGAAATATCTTCAGAGGAAATCTCTGCCGGTGAAATTCGAAAACCTGAGAATGTCGTTACTTTATTACAGGTTGATCCAATCGAGCTGGAATTTGGTTATGGTATTATTCCGTTGGCTGATACTAACCAAGGCGGTGATTTACTAGACAGAGTTGTATTAATACGTAGACAGATAGCTTTGGAACTTGGTTGCGTTGTCCCTATGATTCGTTTGAGAGATAACATTCAATTAAATCCAAACCAATATATTATTAAGATAAAGGGTATTCAGGTTAGTGAAGGAGAAATCCTTTTTGATCATTATATGGCAATGAATCCTGGTTATGTAGAAGAAGAAATCACAGGAATTCCTACCTTTGAACCTTCCTTCCATCTGCCGGCAATCTGGATTACGGAGGGACAGAGGGAGAGAGCAGAATCACTTGGATATACCGTTGTAGATCCACCTTCCATTATTGCAACCCACCTTACAGAAGTAATTAGAAGCCATATTCATGAATTGCTTACAAGACAAGATGTTCAAAGCCTCGTTAACAATGTTCAGGAATCCAATCAGACTTTGGTTACAGAATTAGTTCCAAAGCTGCTTAATATTGGTGAGATTCAGAAAGTGCTACAGAATTTATTAAAAGAAGGTATTTCTATCAGGGATTTAGTCACTATATTTGAAACCCTGGCAGATTACGCACCGACAACAAGAGATGCAGATGTGTTGACAGAGTATGCAAGACAGAGTTTAAAGAGAGCAATCTCCAGCAAATACTTCCCAGCTAATGAGATGACCAGCGTTGTTACACTTGATCCGAAAGTGGAACAAGAAATCATGGGAGCAGTTAAACAGACCGAGCAGGGAGCATATCTGGCTCTGGATCCAGGTGTTACGAAAGGAATTATTGACTCAGTTCAGACAGAAGTGAACAAACTTGAGGAACTTGGGAAGAACCCAATTATTATTACCTCACCGATTGTTCGAATGTATTTTAAGCGACTGACCCAAGATTATTTTAAAGATTTAGTCGTAGTTTCTTATAATGAAATAGATTCCAATGTTGAATTACAGTCAGTAGGGATGGTGACAGTGTAGTGATAATTAAAAAATTTCAGGCCAATACTGAGACAGAGGCAATAATGCTGGCAAAAGAAGAGCTGGGCAAAGATGCCATTGTCATGAATATTAAAACAATATCACCGAGAGGTTTTTATAAGTTATTTCGTAAACCAGTTGTAGAGATAACTGCAGCACTCGATGAGAATATTTCTTATAAGAATGAAAAACCAAAGGTCAGTGCACCAATACCTGCACAGCGAAAAGCAAGTTTTCCTGATATCATCTATGATGATCCGCTTGAAAAACATGATACCTCCTCATTTGACAGGGTAACGGAGCCATCAGCGATCGAAATGAAACTCAACAACCTGCAGACGTTGCTTGAAAAGCAGATGAATGACACTAAGGAAAAAGAACAACAGGAAAAGCCGGAAGGCAAATCGATGGAAGCTAGTAAGAATCTAGCGTGCATCCAATTAATATATAATCAATTAATATCCAATGAGGTAGATGAGAAATATGCAAACCAGATTATTGCTGAAATTGAATGCAATTTGAAAAAGGATGCTTCTATTGATAATATTTTATCTAGTATCTATCAAAAGATCATATTAAAACTCGGGCAACCAAAAGTGATTGAAATAATAGGAAAAACACCTAAATTCGTATTTTTTATTGGACCTACCGGTGTAGGCAAAACAACAACAATAGCTAAAATAGCCTCCACTTTTAAAGTGAATAAAAAAGCAAAAATTGCATTCCTAACTGCTGATACCTACCGTGTAGCTGCAGTAGATCAACTTAGAACTTATGCTAATATTCTTGGCGTTCCGCTGAAAGTAATCTATACTGAGGAAGAAATGAGAAATGCCAAGGAAGAATTTATTGATTACGACATTGTCTTTGTTGATACGGCTGGTCGTTCTCACCGTAGCAAAGAACAACGTGATGATATTGAGCTTTTAATTAGCACAATACCGGAAGAAGAAAGAGAAATCTATCTGGTTTTAAGCGCTACGACAAAATACAATGATTTAGTTAAAATAACGGAAGCATATTCAGAAATAGTAAATTATAATTTGATTTTTACAAAACTTGATGAGACCGGTTCCATCGGTAACCTATTTAACATAAGGATGTTAACAGAGGCTCCTTTATCTTATGCAACTTTTGGGCAGAATGTACCTGATGATATTGAAAGAATTGATGCTCAGAGCATTGCAAAGCAATTATTAAGGGGGCAATAAAGTATGGATCAAGCAGAAAAATTGAGAGAAATGGTAAAAGGACAATCCTCCCCAAGAAGAGTTGCTCGAGTAATCACGATAACCAGTGGTAAGGGCGGTGTTGGTAAATCCAGCATTTCCGTTAACCTGGCGATTGCACTCAGCAGACTTGGTAACAGGGTAGTTATTATAGACGCGGATTTTGGTCTTGCTAATATAGAAGTTATGCTTGGAATCAGACCATTATATAATTTGGCTGATCTAATGTTCCGAGGTAAGAATTTATCGGATATCATAACAATGGGACCTGAGAATATTGGGTTTATATCAGGAGGTTCCGGTATTCAGGAACTGACTAATTTATCAAAAGATCAGATTGTATACTTAATACAAAAACTGGTAGAATTAGATGAAAGAGCAGATATTGTACTTATTGATACCGGTGCTGGAATATCTGATTCGGTGTTGGAGTTTGTTGCTGCAAGTTCAGAAGTTCTATTAATTGCTACACCGGAACCTACTTCAATTACGGATGCATATGCATTACTTAAAACGCTGAACAGGAAAGCAGATTCTTCCCTTCAAGATACTGCAATCAAAATGATTGCAAACCGAATTAATACCTTTGATGAAGGCCGGGAATTATACGAAAAACTTAGCGTAGTAGTGAATAAGTTTTTAAATGTTAAATTGGAATATCTTGGAGCTGTACCACAAGATCCATGTGTATCAAAAGCAGTAATGCGTCAAAAACCTGCAATTGCATTATTTCCCAATTCGCAGTTTTCTAAGACCGTAGAAAGTTTCGCAGATATATTATGCGAGAATGATGAAGACATCCCCCAAAGTAAAAAAGGGATTGCTCGGATTTTTACAAATCTGCTGCATTCGAGAATTAAGAAATAATTGTAGCCGGAAACAAGATTTAGCGACAATATATCCTGTGGGAGGGACCATATGCTTGGTGAGGTATTATTAGTAGGGGACAAAATTGATGTTAGACCATTAGACCGTGCGGGAAAACCGGCACACACGGCTAGATCCTTCGTGAGCCAATTAATAGATTTTGTAGACTTTGATGTGATTAATATTGCAGCCCCGATGGCCCTTGGAAAGACGATTGTTTTAACAGTTGGTGAATATTATAATCTTTGCTTTTATACGAATAAAGGTCTATATCAAGGCAACTGCGTAGTTCTGAACAATCAGAAAGATAATAATATCCTAGTTACCTTAGTCAGAATTACAACAGATCTTGAGAAACTTCAAAGAAGACAGTATTATAGATTAGAATGTATTCACGAAATAGAATATCATATCATTTCCCGTGAAGAGGAGATAATACAGAAAAAGTTTTTGAAAAATGAATTTGCTGATAATGAGGAATGTAATAAATTAAAAGAAAGACTGAGTGTATTACAATCGGAATGGACAAAAGCCTCCATTACGGATCTAAGTGGTGGTGGAGCCAAATTCAACTCACCTTCCTTACATGAAAAAGGCGATATCGTTCAAATAAAACTGGATTTTATATCAAATGGTGAATTGAAACGTTTGATTTTAGCAGCAGATATTATTTCATCTAATAAGCTACTCAACCAATCAGGAGCATACGAATATCGTGTAGAGTTTACTGATATTGCTCAGAAAGACAGAGAAGCATTAATTAAATATATTTTTGAACAGGAAAGACGTCGAAGACGTAATGATAAAAGCTGATTCGTAATTTAATTTAGATTTTGGTCTAGCAAAGGAAGGTAAAACTTAAAATGAGTAAAAATATTTTAATAATAGATGACTCTGCACTCATGAGAAGGGTTATATCTGATATAATTAATTCGGATGAAAGATTTCATGTGACTGAAACTGCAGTGAACGGACTGGAAGGTCTTAATATTCTGCAAACCAGAGGCAAAGAATTTGATGCTGTTATACTAGATATCAATATGCCGAAGATGAATGGTCTTGAATTGCTAGAAGAATTACAGAACCAAAATATTAAGGCAACCGTAATCGTTGTTAGTACAGTTGCGAAACAAGAAGCAAAAGAAACGATACGAGCGTTGGAATTAGGAGCATTTGATTTTGTGACGAAACCGGAAAGCTACATAGAAGTAAAAGGAAATTCTTTTAAAGATCGGATTCTGGAGTGCCTTACCACGGCAGTGAAAGCAGTACCTGCCACAGGCACAGAGACAATAGTTAAACCAGACCAGATCAAGCCTATGAGAGAAACCACTCATAAAAAACAAAAAGTTCAATTGACGCAAAATTCACAAAAGTTAGTAGCGCTTGCATGCTCTACCGGTGGACCGAAAGCCCTTCATATGGTGGTACCAAAACTCCCGGCTAATCTTGATGCAGGAGTACTCATCGTACAGCATATGCCGAGCGGATTTACGAAATCATTAGCGGACAGACTGAATGAACTAAGCCCACTAACAGTAAAAGAAGCGGAAGACGGCGATATTTTATCAAAAGGTACGGTATACATTGCAAGAGGTGGATGCCAAATGAGACTTAAATCAATGGAGGACGGTAGATTTAAAATAACTGTAACCCAAGAAGCAGCAAGACATGGATTACTACCTTGTGCTGATATCATGTATGAATCCTTGGTAGATACGAAATTCAATGAAATAACCTGTGTGGTATTAACAGGAATGGGCGGAGATGGAACCGCCGGAATATCACAACTTGACAAAAATCAAAATATTTATGTAATAGCTCAGAATGAAGAAACCAGTGTTGTATACGGAATGCCAAAAGTCATTCGGGACGCAGGTCTGGTTGATGAAATTGTCGCATTAAATGACGTTGCTGATGCCATTACAAAGAATGTGGGGGTGCGCTAAATGGACGTAAGTCAATATCTTGAAATATTTGTGGAAGAAACAAAGGAACATTTACAAAGTTTAAATGAACACTTATTAATTTTAGAAAAAGAACCGGAAAATCAAGAAACCATTAATGAAATCTTTCGTGCAGCTCATTCATTAAAAGGCATGGCTGGTACCATGGGTTATAAGAGAATGCAGCGATTAACGCATGACATGGAAAATTTATTTTCTGAAATTCGTAATGGAAAGATGAAAGCATCTGCTGAATTAGTTGATGTATTATTTCGAGGATTGGATGCTTTAGAAGGATATCTCAATAATATCATAGCGGAAGCGAACGAAGGCGAAGAAGATTATGAAGATATCATCACGGATCTCAATAATATTTTGAACCGAGGACTTGGAATTGAAGCTCCTGCTGTAATAGAGGAGAAAGCTCCTGAAGTATCTGTCGATACGGTTGTGGTAAGCGAAGATAAGATGAAATTTAAGAATCTGAAAATAGAAGACCACGAGAAAAATGCAATTATTCAGGCAGGAATTCTTGGGCTTAATGTAGTTGGTCTTACGGTATATATCCAGGATTATTGTATGCTGAAAGGCGTTAGAGCTTACATGGTTAATCGTAACCTAGAAGAAATAGGCGAAATTATTAAACTTGATCCAAGTGCTCAAGATTTGGAAGATGAGAAATATGATTTCGATTATTCTGCTTTTATCATAACAAAAGAAACTCCAGAAAAAGTTATTAAAACGGCATCAGGGATATCTGAGATTAAAGAAGTGTTTGCAGACTATATACATTTGACTGAGGAAGATATTGCTTTGCATTCCGTGATAGTAGCAAAAGAAGATAATATAGTAGAACAAAAGGCAGTAAAAGATACAAGTTCATTAAAGACAGGTAATGTTGCCGCTAATAAGCAGGCTGCAAAACCGGTAGCAAACCGTTCGGTACGTGTCGATATTGATAAACTTGACATACTTATGAACCTAGTCAGTGAGTTAATTATTGCAAAAAATGGATTAATATCAGTAAGCAGTGAAAATGATATTATGCTAGATACCGGATTCCATGAGCAGATTGAATACCTAGAAAGAGTAACAACGAATCTTCATGAATCAGTTATGAAGACAAGAATGGTACCTATCGAAAGTGTAGTCAACCGTTTCCCAAGAATGATCAGAGATATCTCTAAGAAGCTTGGAAAAGAAATGGAATTATATATGACAGGTGAAGAGACAGAACTTGATCGTACCGTAATAGATGAAATCGGTGATCCACTGATGCATTTATTGCGAAATGCCGCTGATCATGGTCTTGAAAGCAATGCTGACAGAGAGAAAACTGGAAAGAATCCAGTTGGATCTATCTTCTTGGATGCATATCAAGAAGGTAATAATGTTGTGATTGAAGTAAGAGATGATGGTACTGGTGTAGATACCGAAAAAATCAAGAATAAGGCAATCGAAAAAGGTAAGATTACAGAAGAACAAGCAGAGAGAATGACGGAAAAAGATTTTATCGATATCTTATTCCAACCAAGTTTTTCAACGTCAGAACAAGTTACCGAACTTTCCGGCAGAGGAGTAGGTCTTGATGTAGTTAAGACTAAGATTGAAGCCTTAGGCGGAGAGATTGAAGCAAAGACAAAACTTGGAGAAGGAACGATCTTTATTATACGCCTTCCATTAACCCTTGCAATTATTCAAGCACTTATGGTTGTCATAAGCGGTGAAAAATATGCAATTCCGCTGGGAAGTATCCAGACGGTTGAGAATATTGTACCTTCAGATCTAAAGAATATCCAAGGAAAAGAAGTGATCAATTTAAGAGGAAACGTTATTCCAGTCGTACGTCTTGGCAATGTATTAAATTGCATGAAACCTGAGGTAGAGCCAGAAGAACTTCTTGTAGTCGTAATCAAGAAGGGCGACAGATTAGCAGGTATGATAGTGGATGATTTGCTTGGACAAC
>JBASOB010000683.1:0-3088 GCA_049657865.1 Mobilitalea sp. | reverse complement strand
CTGTTTTTTCGGATATATATAATTCACATCATAAATCACTCACTATATTAGTTGTACTAATAGTATATTCACCTAAGATATTTTCCAAATTATGAAATAATGAGTTCGCTAATAAATAAAATCTGCCTTACTCGTGAGATGAAAACAGGACAGCCTTTATTCAATAATGCATCTTTCGATTATGCAATTTCAGTCTCTTTTTCTTTTTTAGGAGTACCTGCTTTAGATCCCTCTTTCTTAACCATTTTTTTTGCCTCACCATTGGCGATTTTTTCTTTGATTGATGCTTTTTCCTCTTTTGGGGAAGAATCCTTAATTTTTTGTACTGTTGGCTCCTTCCCCTCTACAAAAGGGTGTTCTTCCTCTGCAGAATCTCTTTTCAAATCTCTAGATTCTAAAAATTTGCTAATTACTTCACTCTGCAGCTGTGACCTAAATTCCTTAGTCACTGGATATGCAATATCTTTATATTCTGTCTTCCCATGCTCATCAAATTGATTCGTTTTATAACTTGGCATAGACATGAAAAGATCTCCATCCTTACTTTCTTTTATAGCTACATTATTCACCACAAAAACATCATCTAAGTATAGTCTAGCTAATCCCTTAGTAGAACCATTGCCCCCCTCAAGCACCACAGCTTTTACAATAATATCAGGTATCGTTTTACCGTCCTTTTCTCCAAATGAGACTTCTTTTCCACTTTCAAAGGATTCTAAAATAGCACCATAAAGTTGGTCTCGAAAATCCTTCGTGATAGGATTGCAAATATCTTTGTATTGAGCATTTCCATTTTCATCTACATTCTTTGTTTTGTAATTGGGCATGGAAACAAACATCTTACCATCTGGCCCTTCCACAACAGCAACACTTCTTATCTTGAAACCTTCACCAAAAGATATTGTGGCAAGTCCTTTGATTCCATTTTCCGAATTTTTTAGTTCATTTGCCTTTACACTAATTTCCATATATCTACCTTTCTTCTGCTTTAGCCTTTTCTGAATTCGTCGCTACTACTTTTACTTTTTCTTGAACTAAGCTTTTCTTTGCAACCCTCTTCTGACTGCTTTTCAAATTTTCCTTAACACTTGTTTTTTCCGCCACTTTTTCTTTTGTTTCCAAATGAAATTTTTCAATATCGGATTCATAACTTGGTATCGTAAAAGGCATCATATTTTTTTCCTTAAAGGAATAATAATGATTTGGAGCACCAATTATAATATGGTCTATAATTGGAATTCCAACCATAGCACATACATTTTGCATCCGATCTGTTAGTAACACATCTGATTTAGATGGTGTTAATGTTCCTGAAGGGTGTGTGTGAAGAAGAATTATGGAATGTGCATTGGATAGAAAAGCACACTTTAAAATTTCTCTTGGATGGGCATAAGCTTCACTTAGCCCTCCAACACTAACAATACTCATATTAATTGGTTTTAAATCTGCTTTTAGATTGACTACGCACAACACTTCTCTGTCATAATCCATAAGTGCATCTGCTAATAATCGAACCGCAGCTTCAGGACAATCTATTTTTTCGCTACTCAAAAGTGGCGGTTCTTTAACTAAACGAACCGCCACCTGCTCAAGTTCAAAGGGATTCTTTGCTGACATCTTCTTCCTCCCTTTCAAGTTCAATCTCTAAAACAAAATTTTGATCTGACATCTCCTGTAATGTCTCTTTTATCTCATCATATCGAATCTTTTTCTTTAAAACTGGCCTATTTTGTTCGTCCATCTTCCACCTACTCCCTGGAAACCTCATGTTTCTTTGCCTCTTGTTTGATAGCTTTTTCAGGAGCATCCAGTTTTTTTGGAGGATTTTCTTTTAAATCTTTTAATTTTCCCTGAATAGATTCCTTTTTACTTGTTTCTTTATGGACATCCATTTGATTCTTTACCTCCTTAAGTTGCATTGGCTCCTTTGTTTCTGCTATCATCAATTGTTTTTCATCTTTATCAAAAAAATAAACATTATCTGACAGGCGTTCTTCCATACTTACCTGTGTTTCATTCACTTCCTTTACCATATCTTTTAATGCCATGAGATCTAGGGTTCCATCATCCGGAAGTAGAATACACTCGTGGATACTGCTTGGGAGAATATACAAACCAGTTCCTGCAGCTTCTGCAAAGTTTACTAGAACTTCTGTATTTAAAATGGCCACTGCCCCATTCACTTTTGCATCATTTGATATAACATACATACCAGGCCTAATTTCATCCGCATCGATAAAATTTTCTGGCAGTTCTCCACTTCCCATCATTTCCATCATAATATCTTCCATACTTTGAATCTTTAATGGTGTTAGAGTTTCCATATTTGCCATTGCTTTTTCCATAAGAACATCCGGAGTCACACCCCAGCTTTGCATATGATTTTCATGAATACTAATTGATGCATTTCCAAATTCAGTCGTTTGCAACAACACCTGAAAATAAGCAGATAAGTCACCGCATTCAAAATGAGGCATATCTTTTAACATTTCCGCATTTTTTTCTGCATTTACAAGCTTTAGGGATAGCTTATCCTGTACTTTTTCAAAATCAGTAAAAAAATCGATCCCAATACGTTCATCTATCTTATTTTGTTCATACACTTTTAAAATATCCCCTATGCAGCTTTCCATGGATTTACCATTTTTAAACTCATCATAAAAGCTTTCCATATAAATAGTTGGTGCAATATTGGTGTTCTCTTCCATAATGGTCATACCATTTAAGACAAGACCATTATTTTTTTTCACCTCATTTACAGCTATCTTATAACCGTCTTTCTTTTCTGGTGATTGATCAAAAATATGATCCTTTATATAATCTACAAAATCTTTGAAATTCATTGTCTGTTTGTTTTGCATCGCCATATCCATCTTATTTTTCCTCCTTTTTTTGATTTACTGCTTCTTGATATGCTGCCATTCTTTTCATTTTCTGTTCCTTTGTTTCATTTACTTCTACTTCGTAAGCGCCTAATTTAAGGGTGGCTTTCAATCAATGTCATTTATTATTATAATTGTTATCAGGAAATGCGAGCATTTTACTCCAATACACTTGCGAGAATGCAAGCATTTTACTCTATTTTGGA
>JBASOB010000682.1:0-1514 GCA_049657865.1 Mobilitalea sp. | reverse complement strand
GCTGTCATCTTCTCCAAAGGCATACTCCAGCATACGGTGGATTGTTTTTGCTTCTCTGCCTGTTGATTCTGTTATGCGTTTTGTTGCTCTTCCTGTGGGAGCACAAAGAAGAACTTTTTTATTCATTTTTTCGAAAACTTTCAATATGGAAAGTATTATGGTTGTTTTTCCAGTACCGGGTCCTCCGGTTATAACAGTCACTCCGTTAAGTATTGATTGAACTATTGCTTCTTTTTGTTTTCCTGTAAGAGTAATTGAAGATTCTTCTTCTATTTCATTTAAATATGGATTTGTATCATTTTCAGACATTTGAAATTCTGCCCGTGCCAAATTAATAAGGTCCTTGCACACATTAACTTCGGCGGTATGATATGGTATATAATAAACAGCCTGTACATCATAAATTGTTTCAATATGTATTTTGCCTGTAAATGCCATGTTGCGAATTTCATCTTCAGTATCTTCTGCAGTTGTTTCAAGTATATTAAGCGTACTGTTTAATACCATGGTGTAAGGCACATATGTGTGACCTCTGGATGCAAATTCTGCAAGAACATATTTGACACCAGATGAAATTCTGTAAGGGGAAGTTCTTTCAACTCCCAAAGATGCAGCTATTTTATCAGCAAGTTTAAAACCAATGCCATATATATCTTCAGTGAGTCTGTATGGATTTTCTGTTATAGTATGTATGGTATTTTTCCCATATTGCTTATATATTTTTACACTGTAGCTGGTACTTATGTCATGATTTTGTAAGAACATCATTATTTCTTTGATATCTGATTGTTCAGCAAAGCTTTTAGATATCATTTCAACTTTTTTTTCGCCTATTCCTTCAACTTCCGAAAGTCTTTCAGGATGTTTTTGTATTATTTCAAATGTTTCTTCCTTAAAAACTTCTACTATTTTTTTTGCTGTGTATTTTCCTATTCCTTTTATTAAACCGGAAGACAAGTAATTTTCTATTTGATCAAGGCTTGAAGGAAGAACAGTATTGTACATGTCAACTTGGAATTGCTCTCCATATTTAGGATGCTTAACTTTTTTCCCATAAACCTCTATTGTTTCACTTGTAACATCAGAGCCGAACACTCCTGTTACAGTTATTATATCATTGTTGTCTGCTTCCATAATGGCGACAGTATAGCCATTTTCATTATTGCGAAAAATTGTTTCAATGATTGTACCTTTCAGTGTTTCCATTAATTACTCCTCAATGATAGATTAACCGTTAGCTTTATAAAATTATATCACAAAACTATATATACAAGAAGTAAAATTCATAATAGAACCATATTTCTTATAAAATTCACAAGAGTAACAAATTTCTCTTTTAAACAACATTAAATTGTGATAAACTAAATTTCAGCAATAAGCTAAAAATTTAGGTAAATTAAACATTTATGTGCAATAATATATCATAAATATTTTTGCGAGAAAGAAAGGAATTAATATGTCTAAGGAAAATTTCATTAAAGGTGCTGCTATATTAAGTGTAGCCGGATTATTAG
>JBASOB010000681.1:0-7574 GCA_049657865.1 Mobilitalea sp. | reverse complement strand
CGGTGGAAGCGGATTTATTGGGTCGAATTTAGGTATTACTCTTTTGGCCTATCATTATGATGTTTATAGTTTTGATATGTTATATCCTAATATAAGAATTGAAGGGGTCAATTACATCATTGGTGATTTCTTTGATGACTTTACTTTAAACATGGTCATCAAAGGAATGGATTATGTAGTTCACTCCTTAAGTACCGTAAATCCTGGAAACTCAAATGAAAAGTATATGCAGGGATATGAAAGAGATTTTATTCAAACGGTCAAGTTATGTGAAATACTTATTAAAGAAAATATTAAGCTGCTGTTTATTTCCTCTGGTGGAACAATCTATGGAGATAAAGAGATTCAGCCTATTCGTGAAGATGTATTACCAAATCCAATTAACCATTATGGAAACCTTAAGCTATGCATAGAAAATACCATAAGTACTTTTAATAAACAGGAAAACGCCAATATGATGATTGCCAGAATTTCGAACCCTTATGGACCAGGGCAAGATTTTACTAGAGGTGTTGGTTTTGTAGATGCAGCTTTAAAGAAAGCAATTACCAAGCAACCGATTGAAATATGGGGAAATGGAAGTGTAGTCCGTGATTATATCTATATTGATGACGTGTGTCAAATGTTGGAAAAATTATTAGAATATAACAGCGATGAAGTAATATTTAATATTAGTTCCGGTCATGGTACCTCGCAAAATAATATAATAGAAATACTACATGATATGGGACTTGAAGAACAGGTTATTTATAAAGATGCCCGAAGTGTGGATGCAAAAAAAGTAGTACTGGATAATAGTAAAATCATGAGGGTATACCATAAAGAAATCATAAGCATCACGGAGGGAATCGATAAATATTATCACTGGCTCATAAACTTTGCTAAATAAAGCAGTTATCTATTAACTTATCATTTTGTTAACAAAGTAAATATTATTTGGTTGTCATAAGTACATTAATAAGCTGAACGCAGGATATGCACGCATTAATGTTCATTACATATTCAGAAGGCACTTATGAAACCTGAATCTATGATGGAATGGTAAAACTACAAGAAAGGAGGACTTCCATGTATACTTTTGATGTTTTTGATACGTTGATTACACGTACGACTGCAACGCCAACGGGAATATTCGCACTGATGCAGGAAGAATTGGCCAATAACCGGATCTATCAGAATATGCCAATATTTATTAAAGAAAATTTCTATCATTTACGAATCAATGCAGAAGTGATGGCAAGTCATAATTTTCGAAAAGGAGAAATCGAAGAGATCACGATAGCACAGATTTATGAAGCACTGGCTATGAATGGGAGTCTTTCCTTATCAGACAGGCAGTTACTCATAGAACTAGAATGTAAGATAGAACTAAATAATTCAGTTGGAATTATAGAAAACATAGATAAAGTAAAAGTGCTGCAGGCACAGGGAGAACAGGTTGTCCTGATTTCTGATATGTATCTGGATAAAATGACGATTAAGGCAATGCTAGTCAAAGCAGATAATATATTTGAAGATATAGATTTATATGTCTCCTCGGAATATAAAAAGTGCAAATGGAATGGAAAACTGTATCAGCTTGTGAAAGAACAGGAACAGGTAGAATACCATAAGTGGATTCATCATGGAGATAATATTGCAGTCGATGTGGAAGCGGCAGACAGGCTTGGTGTTCGGACCGAGTATTTTAAATATGAAGAACTAACTCCTTATGAAAAGGAACTGATAGAGCAAAGGAAAGAGGATGTTCATATACAGTTGATGATAGGCGCAGCTCGAAATGCACGTCTAGGGCATCAACTTTCTGAAGCAGCAGTCATTGGTTGCTCAATGGGCGGTATGATACTTTTTCCATACGTATGGTGGATTCTTAAGCAGTGCAGGGAACAAGGAATTCATAGACTCTACTTTATTGCCAGGGATGGGTATGTATTAAAGGAAATTGCGGATATGATAATTGATAAAAATGAGTATCCAATCAGAACTTATTACATCTTTGGATCCAGAAGAGCCTGGAGAATGCCTTCTGTCAGTGAACAAAATAATGATATTGATCGAATGATTCAAGGCTCCTACATGAATCATGTCAGTACTGTAAGTGAACTTGCGGAGATATTTCAACTATCAGTAGATGAACTTGTGGAAATTCTTCCGATTTTAAAAAAGATCGAATCATATCATATGCAATCTCCTATTATTCGAGATTATATTAAAAGAAAAATAGAGGAGGATAAAGAAAACTTTATTCCCTATTTGAATAAAAAACACGAAGGAAAAAGGAAACTGATAATAGCTTATCTGAAGCAGGAAATAGATTATAGTGATAATGATTTCGCATTCGTAGAATTGGCTGGAAGCGGTATGACACAGGGATGTCTAGCGGAAATGATGCATTCTTTCTATGGCAAACCGATTCAGACTTTCTTTTTTAAACTGGATTGTATCAAGCTGCCGGAAAACTGTATCTTTTATGATTATATCCCGAGTTTGATGTATCTTAATGTAATCATTGAAATGTTTGCCCGCGCACCACACGGACAGACCATTGGCTATCAAGAAGATAATGGGAAAATTGTACCTGTTTTTAATGATATGGAATCGAAAGCATTGATTGAGCATGGATTTCGTGAATATTTTGATGGAGTGAAAAAATTTACCGAAACCATCTTGTCACTTATGGAGTATAATTCAGTGAAAGCTGACAAAGTTGACATTATCCTTAGATACATGGAATATATTACGAGAAGACCGGATAAAAAGGTAATGGATTTTATAGGAGGAATGCCAAACAGTGTAACTGGACGAGAGAGGGAAGTAGTCGAATATGCACCAATCTTATCGAATAAAGTGATACGTGCTCTCTATCTAACACGTGTGGAGGAGTCGATCGAAACATATTACAAGGGAACAGCACTTGAATATTCGGTATTACGAAGTGGTGAAAAAACCAAGAAAAAAATCGATTTTTATAAAAAAAATTATAACAAGCTTCTTGGAAAAGTATCCCGACTACCGAAAGCATGGAAGAGAAAATATCAATATCAAGATCATGAAAAGATATTTCCGTATGGGATATTCAGTGGACGAATCGTAGTATATGCGGCAGGAAAAATTGGAAAGAAGATATATAAGGAAATAGAACATCGCACAGGATGCAGTGTGGTTCAGTGGGTGGATGTGAAGTATGAGGAGTATAGTAAAATTGGACTTCCGGTATCTTCACCCGAAAAAATAGGTAGCATTCCCTTTGACTATGTATTCATTGCAGTGGTTAATGAAATGCAGGCAGATCACATAAGAGAATTCCTGATAAAAAAAGGAATTCAAAAAGATAGAATCATATGGATGAATTTAAGCGCTGCTTAGTGCAATCCCCTCACATTTGTAGTATCAAATGAGTACAGTCGTTGGAGGTATCATGGGAAAAAAAGTGATTATTTTTGGTATAGGTAGGTTCTTTGAATACGGTATCCCACAATTGGATATGGATTCGGTGGTAGCTTTCTCGGATAATGATTCTAATAAACATTATTCTGAGGTCCATGGAAAACAGATCATTCCTCCGGAACTAATAATAAGTTATGATTATGATTATGTTGTAATTTTTACTAATAAATTTGCAGACCAGATTTATAAACAGCTCAAAAATGAAGTTGGAGTGCCAGAGGAAAAAATTGTTAGTTGGCAGTTTTTTCTATATGGATCAGACAGTGATAGGAAATTTATGCAAACAGAATCAATGCAAAAAGTTTGTAACATAATAAAAGAAATAGGCTGCAAAAACATACTAGATATCAATACGACGTTTGCACGCTTTTGCATATTTTCAAAGAATTTTGGTTGGAAAGACAATTTAAGTAATATACATATCGATGGTTACCAAGATAAGAAAAAGCAATTGATGCCGATTTATAATAATATTTATGATAACATTTATTCGGATCTTGAGGGTTGTACTTCTAAAGAGTATGATATAGTAATGTTGGTGGATTTGTTTATTGATAATAAGGTAGAAGAATGCGCTAAACTGATTGAAATGACTTATTCCATGTCAAAATATGCAGTAATTACGATACCTTATCCTTATCCCGAGAAGTACAAGAAATGGCAGGAATACGATTTTGCAAAATATGGACATATTGATATCATAAAATTAGGAACTTGCCAGATTGTTCTAATTGATAAAGCAAGAAGGTCAAATACAGGGAATTTACAAATTTATGTAGCAACACATAAGCCTTTTGTACCACCAGAGGATGGAATCTATATTCCGATTCATGCAGGGAAAGCAGGGAAGGAAAGTCTTGGTTTTGAAGGTGATGATATCGGTGAAAATATTTCTGAATGGAATCCATTACTGAATGAGTGTACTGCTTTGTACTGGATATGGAAACACTCTAAGAGTGACTACATAGGACTGAATCATTATCGAAGGTATTTTTTACGAAATAATGTTCGGAACGATATCCAGAATATTGTGGATGAGGAAACTGTAGAGAAAATACTAGAGGAATATGATATCATTTTAAGCGATCTCATATTTTGCAACCCCAGTAATGTAGAGAGACAGTTAAAGCTTAGTATAGGTGAAGAGGCATTTCAGACAGGTTTCGCATTAATTAGAGATATAATTGCTCAAAAACATAGTGATTATCTTGATGCATTCGATGAACTTTTTAGAGGATTTGCATTTTATCCCTGCAATCTATTCATTACAAGAAAAGAAATACTAGATCAATATTGCGAGTGGTTGTTCGATATCATCATTGATGCAGCGAAACAGATTGATGTCAGCAATTATGATTCTTACAGCAAACGTGTGATTGGATTTATGGCGGAGCGACTTCTTACCGTATGGATGATGAAAAATAAACTTAGGATCAAGGAACTTCCATTACTTGAAACAGAATAGGAGTCAATAATATGGCCATACTACATTCGGAATACGCGAATGACAGAAGCGGAAAATCAAGCCCCAGTCCTGTGGATTTGGAAATTCGTAAAATCATCGAGCAAAATAATTCGGAAGATTACACAGAGGTTCTTGCAGGTGAGAGCAGATGGGAAATCTTTTCTGAATTAAGCCAGATGCGAACTTCATTACTTAACTGGTACGAATTTAAAGAAGATGCAGAACTTTTAGAAATCGGTGGAGGATTTGGAGCATTAACAAGTGTATTTTGTGATCGATGTGCACATGTGACAGTGACAGAACGATCTTCTTTTCGTGCGGAAATAATTCAGAAAAGATATGAACATCGAGAGAACCTTGATATTTATGCAGGAGAGCTGGAAGAAATTCCTTTTGAACAGAAATTTGACTATATTACAATAATAGGACTGTTAGAATATAAAGGGCAGGGTACGGCAGATAAAAACATTTATGCAGATTATATACGAAAAGTATCAGCTCTTCTAAAGCCGGAGGGCAAGATTCTCATTGCAGTGGAGAACCGCTATGGACTACGATATTTTTGCGGAGCACGAGATCCTCATACCGGAAGACCATTTGATGGTATTAACCGGTATCACAGAGGAACAACCGGATATTCTTTTAGTAAACAGGAATTGACTGATGTTTTAAATATAGCAGGAATTAACTATCATAAATTTTATTATCCCCTTCCTGATTACAAATTATCGCAGATGATTTATACCGATAGTTATCTTCCGGAAAAGAATCTTCAGGAACGCCTGATTCCTTATTATGTGAACTCAGACACCCTGATAGCGCAGGAACGTGATTTATACGATGATTTAATTGACAATCACGTATTTTCATTTTTTGCAAATTCATTTTTAGTAGAAGGGGCAGTACAGGAAGATTTTTGCTCTGTTATTTATGCGGCAGTTTCGACAGACAGGGGCAGAGAAAATGGATTTGCCACTACGATTCATACCAATCATGTCGTAAAAAAAACAATTCTCTATCAAGAGGGAGAGAAAAATCTTCAGCAAATTTTTGATAATATACAAGATCTGGATAATCATGGAATACCAGTTGTTCTGCATACTTTAGAGAATAATGCATTATGGATGCCTTATGTGGAATTCCCGACATTATCAATATACATGAGAGAACTGATCAAGACTGATCAAGAACAATTCGAACAGATACTTGATCAATTATATAAATATATTCTAGCTTCTTCAGAACATCTAGGTGCAGATGAAAATGTACTTATTACTGAGGAAACAAAAGATTTGGACTGGGGAGTAATTCTTAAGAAAGCTTATATAGAGTTGATTCCACTCAACTGTTTTTATGGTGCAGGACAATTCTTTTTCTTTGATCAGGAATTTGTTAAAAACAACTATCCTGCAAAGTACATTTTGTTTCGTGCAATACATTATATGTATGGATTCGCACCTCATGCAGATTCATTTTTACCTCTGCAGAAGCTAAAAGATAAATATGGGTTAACTGAGCTGTGGGAAATATTAAAAAAAGAAGAGGGAGATTTTCTTACGAAAGTGAGGAGACATAATATATATACCCAGTTTTATCAGTGGGCGCAAGTGGACGGAAATCGCATCCAAAATAATGTGGATTTGCTTTCCTATAAAGGAGAAAAGTTCCTGGAGTATAAAGTACCTCCAAGATTAAAAAAAATCCAGGAAGTACAGCGTGATTTACTTGTTGTAATTAAGGAAATATGTGAAAGAAATCATCTGCAGTATTTTATGATATATGGGACACTGCTGGGAGCAGTAAGGCATGATGGATTTATTCCATGGGATGATGATATTGACATTGCACTTCCACGTGAAGATTATGATCAATTAATGAAGTTCGCGTCAGCGGAGCTAAAGGAACCATACTTTTTACAGACACCGGAAAACGATACAGAATGTTTTTATGGTGGATATAGTAAACTACGTAACAGTAATACTTCAGGAATTGAAAACATCAATTGGGGGAAGAAATGTAATCATGGAATCTGGATCGATATATTTCCACTTGATGCATGTTATTCGGACCAAGAAAAGAACAGGAAAAAGCTTAAGAAAATATGTTTTTATCAGAGGCTGTTATTTGCTAAGGTATATAGAAGCGAAAAGAAATTCAGAGATATGGGCTTTCTGAAATGGAAAGTCTTTTCCGGTATGGCGTTGTTTTATAAACATAATAAATTATGTATTTTGTTAGAGAAGGTAATGAAGGAATGTGAGGAAACAGAAACAAAGTATCTTGGAATTTATACGCACTATACTTCAGGTCAGGCGAATAAGCTGTTTTTCAAAGAAGACTTCAAAGCTACGGTTCTTATGGATTTTGAACATCTTAAATTACCGGCACCGGTTGGCTATAAACGATGTTTAGAAATGTCAATGGGAAGTGACTATATGAGTTTCCCATCCATGACAGAGAGGAAACCTCATCACCAAGCATTTTTTGCACCCAATGTGCCTTATAAAGCATATTTTACAAGATTTATGGAAGCTTTTACGGATACCAAGGATAAGACAATCGTTCTATTTGGTGCAGGCTGCATGTGCGAGGACTACCTAAAAAAACAGGGAAAGAAACATCCCCCCGAATGTATAGTAGACAATAATGCTGAGTTGTGGGG
>JBASOB010000680.1:0-3659 GCA_049657865.1 Mobilitalea sp. | reverse complement strand
TGACTGTTTAACGAACGGTGTAAAATTAGTATTATCAGGTGTTGCAATTGATTAATTAATAGGATCAACAAAAAGGGCCTCTTTTTATTATTGGCCCTTTTTCTATAGAATAGGAGAATCTAACGTGATTATTAAAATGTCAGTAATCCCCGGCGGTAAAAAGGGTAAAATAGGTAAAATAAATGTTAAAATTGGTGACAAGGTAGCCACTGGTGATGTCCTTGCTCAGGTAGAGACAGCGAAAGGAAACAGCCCAATTAAAACTGTATCAGAAGGTACAGTCAGCAGAATATTATGTGAAGAAGGTGCGGAAATTGCATTGAATGATGAGATGTTTGAAATCACCGAGGCTCTGGCTTCTGACAACTCAGGCGAAGCATATTCTGAAGGCGGCACGCAGACGGCTCATAAAGAAGTTTCTGCTGATTTGCTCATCATCGGCGCAGGTCCTGGTGGATACGTGGCAGCAATTTATGCGGCTAAAAACGGCTTAAAAGTAACTCTCGTAGAAAAGTCAGAATTAGGAGGTACTTGTCTTAATGTGGGCTGCATTCCTACAAAAGCACTTGTTAAATCTTCTGAAATCTGCCACAGCGTAAAGAATGCTTCACTTTTCGGTGTGGAGTTAGACGGCAATATTACAGTAAATATGGAACAGGTTATTGACCGAAAAAATAAGATAACGGACAGACTCGTTTCGGGCGTTGACTATCTTATGAAGAAAAATGCAATTAATGTAATTTCGGGTCAGGCATCTCTTGTTGATAAAGACACCGTAGCAGTAAAAGGGAATGAAAATTATATAATAAAAGCAAAAGATATTATTATAGCAACCGGTTCAAAGATTTCGAAGATTTCTATTCCAGGTATGGACCTATCCTCTGTTTTGAATAGCACCGAGGCACTGTCCAATCGTGAACTGCCAAAATCCATTACAATTATTGGCGGCGGAGTCATCGGCATGGAATTTGCATTTATATATAAGAATTTTGGTGTTGATGTACATGTGATTGAATTCATGGACCGGCTATTAACGATGGTTGACAGTGATATTTCTAAGGAAATACAAGATATTGCAGAAGAAGAAAAAATTAAGATTCACACAGGCTCAAAAGTCATGAAAATCCAAAGCTCCGTTGACGGTATGGCTGTAATTACCTATGAAGACAAGAATGGCGAGCATTTGCTGGTAAGCGATAAAGTTTTGGTGGCTATTGGCAGAGAACCTAATTTGGATGGGCTATCCATTGAAAATGCTGGTGTCATATTAAGCAGCAAAGGAAAAGGTATTCAGGTGGACTCTTCCATGCGTACGAATATCAATCATATTTATGCAATTGGTGATGTAACAAATATCATCCAGCTTGCTCATGTAGCCTCCCATCAAGGTATTGTTGCTGTAGATACTATATTAGGAAAGCATAAGACGATGGATTATACTGCAGTTCCCAATGTAATATTTACTGCACCTGAAATTGCAAGTGTAGGTATGGGTGAAGATGAAGCGAAAGCAAATAACATGAATATTGCAGTTAGTAAATTTTCATTTGCAGGAAATGGAAAAGCTTTGACCATGAATGAGCCCCGCGGCTTTATTAAACTGATTAAGAATAATGAAAACGGGAAAATTATTGGGGGGTCAATTATCGGTGCCGATGCCTCTTCATTAATTAGCTCATTGACATTGGCAATCGCAAATGATTTTACGGAAAATGAGATTACAGAGACAATATTTTCACATCCAACTACTGGTGAAGTAATTCATGAGGCAGCACTAAACTTTGGAATAGGAGCATTGCACCAATAATGAAAAAAATTATAATCTCCGAAGAATTTGATCCTTATTTTAATATAGCTGCAGAACATCAGCTATTTTTAGCCTCCGAGGAAGACATCCATTTATTTTTATGGCAAAATGATGCTTCGGTAATCATCGGAAGAAATCAAAACTTATACGCTGAATGTAATCTTGCATATCTTAAGGAACATAATATTAAGGCGGTGCGGAGGTTTTCGGGAGGCGGCGCTGTGTATCATGATAAAGGAAATGTTAATTTTACCTTTATTACAAAAGAAAAAACAGCTAACCCTGTACAATTTATAGAACTTATACAGTCTGCAATGCAAAGACTTGGCATTGACTGTGAATTTAGCGGAAGAAATGATTTATTATACAAGAACCAGAAATTTTCCGGTCATGCTTATTATACAGAAGACGATCATTATATGTATCATGGGACAATTCTAGTCAATGTAAATTTTGAACAATTAGGAAAAGCTCTTACGCCGTCAGTGCTAAAGTTAAAGTCCAAAGGCATTGAATCTGTAAAAAGCAGGGTGGTGAATCTGTCAGAAATTAGCAGCAAAATAACTACAGATAGTATAATTCAGGCATTTATTGATATATTCGATTGTAAAAAAATAGAATATATCAATAAAACGAATTTAGATACGCCTCTAGAGAAGCTTCTCTCGTCTGACGACTGGCTGTATGGTGAGTCTCCAAAATTTGATATAGAATTAGAACGTAAATCTTCATTTGGGAATATGTCTGTACAAATTTCAGTAACTGACGGCCTGATTCAGAACGTAAAAATAAATACCGACAGTCTACACCTTTTTGATTTCAAAACCTGTGAAAATGAACTGAAGGGGAAACGTTTTGATGAACAAACCGTATGGGAATATATAGACCTGTACATTTCAAATCAACTTAAACTATCATAACATTCATTAACTATCTTATAAAAAGCATGGTACATTTTAGGGTTTTATGTTAATATAGAGTAAAAAGAAGTAGATGGTGATTATTATGTTTAATTTAGATGATTGTATCGCTTTTATAACCTGTAAAAGTGCGAAGGATTTAGCAGATTGTTTAGAGAAAAGGCTGAACTATTATAATATAACAAGAACTCAATGGATCGCATTGTACTACATCAGAAATAATAATGTGATAACACAAAAACAATTAGCTGATAAAATGTCTCTAAAAGAACCAAGTGTTGTTCGATTGCTGGATAAGATGGAGACACTTGGATGGGTTAATAGAATAAACGGCGAAAGTGACAAAAGAATCAAGTTTTTAAATCTTACTGATCGTGGGCAAAAAATAGAAACAGATATGTTGGATGTAGCAGAAAAATTTAAAGTGGATGTACTTAATGGCATATCTGTTGAAGAACTTGACAACTTTAAATCGACGCTTAGTAAAATGCTTAATAATATAGAATGCGACAGCAAATAACAGAATTACATGTTATTATTACTTGTAAAAGCATATGCAAAAATAGTAAACAGAATCGCAATCAATCACAAAAAGGGGCTATGGTTATTCATTTAAGAATGCCATAGCCCTCGCTTACTTTACCTAATATTACATATAAATATATTGTTATTTACATGATTGAACCTACCTACCTCAACAGGATGCAATTAAAAAATTATATATAAGATTCTATTTGTGCTTTAATGCTCTCTTTTGATCTATACCCTATTAGGATTTCTTTCCTTTCACCATTTTTAAATATAATGTGGACTTCCTAGATAATTAACTCTCAAAGTTATTTTTTGGACTAGAAAAACTTGGGAAAATGCCCACTTCCAGGCAAAAAACAGTCGATTTTCATTGCATTTTGTGACAAAATGTGGTATTATTT
>JBASOB010000679.1:0-5866 GCA_049657865.1 Mobilitalea sp. | reverse complement strand
TATGCCAAGTATCGTGCTGGTGCCAATTCTATTAAAACGAATTCAAAAAGGAATTTTATCGATTAAAACAAAAGATAATAAATGGGGAGATCTTTTTATAACGGCTATGTTTTTGGGTATGATATCTGCTTTCCTTGGCATGGTATTTGCTCATGTAAGAGATGGTCTTGTAGGATGGATTCCGATCTTTGTCTTACTCTTTTCTGCATTATTAATGGCAGTATGCGGGTTGTTGATCAAAGTACGCAAGATGAATTGGCTGCAAAATTATGCTTTGCCAATCAGTATGCTTGGTGCTATGGCTTTTGCGTGTGTGATAACACCGCTAATTAGTTGAGAGGGGAGAAAAGATGAGGAAGAAATCTTATGATGACATGACACATTTTTATGGACAGATATGGATTTGGACTGCAATTGTATTACTATTATGCGTTCCGATTTCCATCTGCATTTATTATGATGCTTGGCCGGGATGGTCCCCAGTACTGAAGGGAATGCTTGGTGTAGCACCGATATTTTGGACTGTGGGAACAATAGAAGTTATTACATTCACGCCAATGCTTGGTACCGGAGGGTCCTATCTAGGTTTTGTTACTGGTAATCTTACAAATCTTAAAGTACCTAGTGCCCTTGCAGCAATGGAGAATGCAAAAGTAAAGGTGGGTACCGAAGAAGGAGAAGTAATATCAACAATTGCGATTGCAACATCTTCTATCGTTACGACTATCATTATTGCAGTTGGAGTTTTGTTATTAGCTCAGCTTACGCCTATCATCAATTCACCAACCCTAAAGCCGGCATTTGAAAATATTCTACCCTCACTATTTGGTGGTTTAGCAGTTGTATATGTAAGCAAGAACTGGAAGGTATCGATGGCACCAATGATTTTTATGATTATATTATTCCTATGTGTACCATCTTTAGCAGGTTCCGTAGGAATACTGGTACCGGTAGGGGCATTGATTTCTATTGGAGCAGCTCGGATTCTGTATAATAAAAAAATGGTATAGATTTATAGGGGGCGACTAAGCAAGAGCACCCCCCTGAAACTTTGAAATACTCCTGCTAATCTATAGGTTGAAAAGAGGACACCATGGGATTTACTATTGGGATAGGTATTCTATTGATTATAGTTATATTTCTGGCAGTAATTATGATACGGGCAGCAATGTTTCGTCCGAAGGAGCAGAAAATAGTAATTCAGGAAAATTACAAGTTAAACCAGAATAAAATCGTACAGGATATGGTAGATATGATTCGTTGTAAAACAATTTCTAATCGGGATGACAATCTTGTGGATCGCAATGAATTCATAAAATTTCATCATCTTTTAGAAGAACGTTTTCCGAATGTTTATGAGGTATGCGAGAAAGATTCTATAGGAAAAACGGGACTATTATATCATTGGAAAGGAAAAAGTTCGAATCATCCAACGATACTAATGGCACATTATGATGTGGTTCCTATTGAAGAAAATGCTTGGACAAAGCCTGCATTTGAAGGAATCATTGATGGTGGAGCCATATGGGGACGTGGCACGCTTGATACCAAAGGAACTTTATGCGGAATATTAGAAGCAGTAGAATATCTGATTGAGAAGAAGTATATTCCGGAAGAAGATATCTATCTATCGTTTTCTGGAGAAGAAGAAATTGATGGAGATACCTGTGCCGATATTGTAAAGGAATTGGAACGTCGAGGTGTGAAGCCGGCATTTGTTCTTGATGAAGGCGGAGCCGTTGTTGAAAAGGTATTCCCAGGAGTGAACCGAAAGTGTGCTTTAATTGGAATTGGAGAAAAAGGCAGCGTTAATATGGAATTTATCTTGGAAAGTCAAGGCGGCCATGCCTCCACACCACCTATTCACACAATTATTGGGAAATTAGCGCAGGCAGTTGTAACAATAGAAAAAACTCCTTTTAAAGCACAACTGACAAAACCGGTAAAAGAAATGTTTGATACGCTCGGAAGGCATTCTAGTTTTGCATATCGTATTCTTTTTGCAAACTTATGGTGCTTTCAGCCGGTACTTGATTTCGTATGTAAGAGTTCGGGTGGAGAGCTGAATGCAATGATGCGAACAACTTGTGCTGTTACAAGAATGGAGGGCAGCAAGGCTTTTAATGTTCTTCCACCAAAAGCTACCGTAGGTGCGAATATAAGACTTCTTGGCTCTGATACAATTGAAAGTGCGAAACAGTATTTTACGAAGATAATAAAGAATGATAAGCTTAAAATAAGCGTTGTAAATGGCATGAATCCATCGATCTATTCTGACACAGAGTGTAAAGAATGGGATAAACTTGGGGCAGTCATTCATAATACCTGGCCTGAAGCAATCGTCTCGCCTTATCTGATGATGGCCTGCAGTGATTCTAGACATTATTGCAGAATAACAGACCGGGTATATCGGTTTTCGGCAATGGAACTTTCTAAAGAGGAGAGAGATATGATTCATGGAAATAACGAGAGAATCAAGATAGATACGCTCCTTAAAACTGTTGAATTCTATATTAGACTAATTAGTGAGTGTTAGTAGCAGGACACATTCAGATATCAAACTAAGAAGAAATACTACAGCTTATATTGTGAAGAACAACTACAGTTTATATTGTGAAGAACAACTACAGCTTATATTGTGAAGAACAATTACAGTTTATGTTGTGAAGAACAACTACAGCTTATATTGTGAAGAACAACTACAGCTTAAATAGAGAAGAATGATAACAGCTTATACGTAGAAGAACTAAAATATCTTATACTGATAAGAAGAACAGTTTTATACTGATAAGAACAACAGCTTTAGAATATAATATTAACACTAAAAAGCCCCCCGAAAAAGAAGAGACTAAAATCAACTTCTTTTTGGAGGGCATGTTATATCTAGTTAGAAAAAACTATAAATTTAAAGATCATATCGTATATTAAATAATTGACAAATTCAACAAATTGGCATATACTTAATAATTAAGCAATGTATAAATAATGCACAATAATCCAAGATAATAATAGCATGAAGCTGCTGTTATGTCAATAGACTTTTAATAAATCATGAAAGGGCGGAGAAGAAGATGAGCGAGGAATTTATGTTCTTACCGGTAGCTATGCTGAATCAGCACACGGAAACAGCAATCAGACAATGCAATGAATTTACAGTAAAGAATGGATTGATTTTATCTGAGCCAGAGATTGCCCAATTGGTAGAAAGCCGAAAGAATGCGTTGGAAAAAAGTGGACGCATTGAGTTTGGCGGTGGGGTAATTCAAAAGATAATTATGGAATTTGCAGATTCTCCCTACATTAACCAAGATGATTATGCGGAAACATTAATCGAACTCCAAGAGTATTTCTACTATTTTAAAAATGAAGTACTTGATTTGATTTCGGATGATGAACTCATCCATAAAATGAAGAAATATTATGATGATGTATGTCAGGGCTCCCTTGATTACTTAAAATCTACTATGCTGGAAAATTATAGCCGAGACCTTCGCTATGGTACGAATCAATATGAGAAAATCGATGGTTATGAAGATAATTATGAAGAATTCTTAAAAAAGGATTAGCGCGAAGAAAAAGCATCTTCGCAGCGTGAAGATAAAGAATCTTCACGCTAGATTAGTAGGAGGTATAGAATGAATCATACAAATCATATAGTGAAGAGTCACTTAATTAATGAAAACACCCTTGATACTGGATTCTATTTTCAATCCTTGTTTCATGAAGCCTGCAGACTACATCTCTTAGCTGAAAATCAGATTGAACGGATTCAGCTTGAAATGGTAGATCTTATGGCAAAAGAAGTAGCCAGGCTAACAAATGATGAGAGTAGTTCTGTTGCGGTAGAGAAAGCACAGGAATTGCTTCAATCAATTACGTATAATATCGGTGTATATCTAAAAACAATATCTGATATGGATATAAAAATAGAGTTGTTAAAAAAAGAAAAAATGTCAGTATTATTCTTCAATGGTATGCAGACTCTTTCAGATAAAAAAGAACAGGCTAATCTTGTGCTGAAAAATATGCAGAAGAATAGTTTTAAGGTTGATAACTATGCTTATCAAGATACTATTTTTACTGGGATTCCTGAATTTATGCATGATTACAATATAGAATTTGAAGCACATGATCTGCCAGGATGCATTGATTATCCATTAGCGCAGATGATAACGGGTCTATTAGGACTTGAATATATAGAAGAATATTTATGCCGTTTTACATTAGAACATAATTTCCTGACTGGATTTAATAAAGATAAGGTTAATCTATTACTACAAGGCTTTAGCAAGGAATCAGAACATATATTAGTTAATATCTTTGAGCTGGTATTAATTAATGCACTCGGCTGCCAGTTACTGGGACTAGAGGTCACTACTTTGAATATTCGAGAAAATGACCGGGTTTGGCTGCAGAACAATTTTGAAAAACTGACCATGGAAGAAATAGCGGTTAAGTTGAATGCTGCGTTTGCTCATATCAGTATAGAATTCTTCTTGGATCCACAAACAGTTACATATACGAAATCACTGATTCCTTCGATTGCTGCCAGATTAAACTATAATCTACAGTCAGATACTTTGGAAAAACTATTCATATCCTTTAGTGAAGAATTACCGGCAGAAGAGTTCTTTGAAGACGGAGTCATGATGGAGGATGAAGAACTAAGAGAAATGATCGAACAAATAGAAGAATGCGAAGCAATCACTGATAAAGTTGCAATTATTCATGAAAATGTCCACAGTCTGAGTGACTTGACGGTACTTCTTGATGAATGCTTCTATGAAGATGAATATTTAGAAGTATATGCGTTACTGGGAACTACAGAAATTGAAATACTTCTTAGAAACGTGAAAGAGGAAGCTGGTCCTGAAAACTTACAGGAGTATGAAACCGAGAAAGAATGGCAACAGAAATTGATTGAATTCTATTATCATAAGTAATAAAAGTGCATTAGAATAGATACTCCTAATTTCATACTGTTAATTGATAATAACTCCCTTTATATCGCAGTCGGTTTTATACTGTGATCATAAAGGGAGTTTTTGGCTAAATATTAGGTTGATTATCCTGCAAATCCTGTATGTTTTCTAAAGTCGGAGGGTTTAAAGGAAGAGGAAAGACGGTACAAGCGCAAGCGGCGGTTGCGGCAGCAAAACGAACGACCTCATCATCGTTCCTATTTTTGAGAAGTGCATAAATACAACCAGCCTTAAAGCTATCACCGGCACCGAGTGTACTGACAACTTGAATGGAATAAGGCGTAAAATGCTTTATAACTACGTCACCCCCTATTTTTCTACCATACAGGATATCTTTCGAGCCTAAAGTAAAGATAACCAGCCCGTCAGTGTTTTTAATATATTTATGAATTAGAAGTTCACGGTCTTCATTTTTATAGCAGGAAGAAATAAACTCATTAGATAATACATTAATTGACGAATATTTATGAGTTTCACTATCATAGGAACAGTCAATTGTAACATAGGGAATGTGATGCTCTCTACATAGATCGACTACCATCTGCGTCATATCGCCAAACCATGGATCTAATCCGACTACTCTAGAAGACAGAAGATCGTTCAATTGTGGTTCGTTCCACCTTTTCAGACCATCTGAATAATATTCATCAAAGGTGCCAAAGCAGGTCCGGGTATTCTTATCAATTAGTACATAATCCTCAAGTCCGTTAAAAGTAGAATCTAAATAAAGCTTTGAAGTATCAACGGTCTTATTCTTATAAAAATCGACAATCTGAGGATAGGTATGGATTCCCATGTAAGTTCCGTCCATAATAATATTACATCCGAGATTTGCCAGAAGCGTAGCGGCTGTACCAGTTTCACCTCCTGGAAGTATATAACGT
>JBASOB010000678.1:0-5738 GCA_049657865.1 Mobilitalea sp. | reverse complement strand
GTCTGTATGCAGGAATATCAAGAAATGGTCGATGCCATGAAACAATGTCATAGTCAGATTTATCAGGTTGCCGAAGGAACTATGAGTGCGTTCGATACCCTGCCTGTTCATGTGTCACCGATTCATTATTAGACAGATTTCCTAGTGAATACACGGTCTCAACTAAAAAATCTCTAATAGATTGAATTACTTAGGGCTTTATGTATCGTTTCGCTACCTTCCATCTTCCTCAGTTATATATTGTATTATAAACATATTCAATATATATAGAAACAAATTCTCCCTGACGTCCATCATATTTGATGGCCAGGGAGAATTTATTTATATAGGAAAAGGCAATATTATTCTGCCTCATGACGATGTCGCCTGCCATTTCCATGAGAATGTTCTCCTCTTCCTTCATGGGAATGACCTTCTCTTCCTTCGTGCTCGCATCTATTCTCTCTCATAGATTCAAAGGTAACTTCCCATCCTTGTAGTAACTTCTTTAGGAGTACCTTTAATTGTTCCTGCTCTTCTGCATTCAGAGAATTGATTACACTTTGATCAGCTTCTAAATCTCTGGCTTCTACTTCTTTCGACTTTGCAAGTCCAAATTCTGTTATCATCAATTTTGTCATTCTTTTATCGGTCTCATCCTTTGTTCTGGTGATGAAACCCTTGTTTTCCAATTTAATTACGATTTCGCTCATGGAACCCGATTCAATTCCGAGCAGTTCCTGCAATTCTCTCTGACCGATTTCCGGATGTTCCGCTAATATTCTTAGAATCTTACCCTGGCCTCGTTTGCCACCTCTTTTATGGTGAAGGAAATGGCTGCATTTACCAAGTAAGGATAATATATCCTCTTCCTGATTATCGTTCATACACCTTCCATGATGCCCGTGGCCTCTATGATCTCCCATGTGGATTCCCTCCTGGTGGTTTCTCCCATGGTGTTCTCCTCTGTGTTGGCATCCGCGCTCATGTTGACCTTCTCCAATGTGTTGGCTGTCTTCACCGTGTTCTTCTTTGTTGTCATGTTTATTGTCTGGTTTGTTTTCTTCTTGATTATCTTTCATAATATATCTACCTCTTTCCTGATTCTTAGCATTCTCAAAATAGCTGATTCCTCTTTCACATTGCAAGCTATCTATCGAACAATGATTATGGCACAAGTTACATGTCTGCTCGTTATTCTCGTTAATAATCTCAACTTCTTTCTTTATTTGGTTAGGTACCTTTGCATTATTATATTACAGTTTTATATTAATGTCAAGGTACCTTTCTATTATTTATTATTTTCTATTACTCATTATTATTTTTCAATTATTCATTATTATTTTTCTATTATTTACTATTTCTATTATTACAATTTGCAATTTACAATTTATTATCTTCCTTTTTCTTATATTATCATATACAAAAACGGATTACGATTCCACTGACTGAATAATCAGCGGAACTGTAATCCATTTAATATACTAACTTTGCAGGATATCTCTCTATGACATAAGAGGTTCTGTCTGTCAGAAGATGTTCTGTCTGTCAAAAGATGTTCTGTCTGCCAGAAGATGTTCTGTCTTCAATATATGATATATTATCTTCGACTTACGCAGCGAGTATTCCATCATCTTCCTGCTTTGTCTATCTATATTCTACTTTTTAATAAGAATACCCTTTTCTGCCATAAACACTGGCTTATAGGACTCTTTTGCTTTTCTCAATCCTTCAATACCCATATCTTCTTCACGATTCACATACTTATAGTCTGATAATTCATGAATAATAAACTGCTGGTTGATCAACGGATATGCTCCATCGATATCGGCAAATGCCTTTTCAAAGTGGATAATAAACATATCCTCCCCTGATTTTTCGCCCATTGTCAGTGCAACGATTCGTCCGGAAGTTTTAATGATTCCACCGATCATATTAAGTTTTTCCCTGTATCTGAGTCCATTGATCAAGACGCAGATTTCATCCGCTTTCGCTTTGTCTTCACAGCATTTATTCTCAACACACCATTCTTCCACCATCTTGATGCATTCATCCGTGTTCTCGTCACTTATACTTTCATAAGTCCAGTCCTCGTTTGTTTTCAGAAATTTATTGATATGATTCTTCTTGCCATGATATTTCTTACCGGAAAGGTTTTTAAGATCCTCTATCAGATATACATAGTCTGCGCTATCTCGCTGATATGCGATTTCATATTCATTCGGGAATACTTTCTCAATCTCTTCAAACATTGCAGGCTCAATAATATTTATTTTCAATTCAATATTACGTTCCTCGCAATAAGAACGCATCCATTCAAATGCCTGTTTCAAATCTCCGCCATTTTGGAAATCTCCCATCGGATAGGAGAAATAAGTATCCTGGCCACGCATGAACTTAATGAAAAGAGTATTCTGTGCAATTGCATATTTGGTATTATACACATCAGACCATAAAACTATATTTGCCACGCTGTAATCACATGCTCTATGTTGATTCAGGTTAAGATATTTCGCCAAAATATCTCTGTCCTCCACTGTTACTTTCTTAAACTGTTCCATTTCCATTTCCTATACCTCGCTTTATTTTAAATCACATCTGTCTTTCGCTGAAATCTCTTCCATCCTATATCCTGTTTGGTTAGCATGTCCTTCGTCTATTCGCAAACAAAAAGTGGAATATACTATCCACTTAACTATCGATAGTATATTCCACATATTGATATATGTCAATATGTTATTTCAAAATCCTTCTTTTTGGGGTTTTGTAATTCAATAAGCAACATAAGAACCAACTACCTTTTAATGATTACTTTCACTGGTAGATGGTTCTATTCTAATCTTTTATTTACGCTTTTTTTTATTGCATGATACACCATATAACATACTGCTTTTTATGCAACAGTCTATCACAAAAACGTAACAGGCTGTTTGCCTATGCTAAATTATTGAAATGCTAATTAAGCTTTAATGTCAAAGTTTGAATCTATATTCTCCCGTATGAGATATTCATTTTCGATTTCATTTTCCTCCGCCTTGTAACTCTTTGTTGGCAGCGATCTACGTTCCTCTTCACTTTCTTCTATTTTTTGTGGGAGACTTTTATATTCACTGCTTTTCTTAAATTCTTTTGTTACATTATCATAGGCAGCGCATAAGGGCTCTCTTGCAGGATCATCCTTATCAACGTGCATCATAGCAGTATTATAGATCTCTTCCACTTCCTCTTTTGAACGGCAATTCTTCAACTTATCCTCCAAAGCCTGTCTCTGCATCTGAACTCTGGATATCATGGCATACATATACGGACTCTTTATTTTTATATAACGCATTTCTGTGCCGGAAAGTTTTTCGCCGCTCTTTATCTTCTGATTAATTTTCTCATCATACTTGACTTTCTCATCCTCTGACATTCCACTGGTAGGATCAAGGATATCTTTCATCTTATCTCTAAGCTCGGTATAAATCTGCTCCTTCGATTTAACATCTGTTGAGGTATTATCTGAATTCTCACTCTTATTATATATCGTTAATAATTTATTCGTTTTATTGATACCGTTCGAAGAGAAATATGCTCCGTTATTAATATTCATTGCAACCACCTCCGCTTTCCTAATAATTCTATCGGCTAATACAGGGGAAATATTAATAGTGATGCAGTCCGGTATGTTTACTAAATTTAACAACTCTACTTTTTATCGAAATAGATAAAAAGGTCGTAAGCTCTTCTCTTTCTCTTTTAAAGGCGATTGAAATAATACATTTAATTTTCTTTTTTAAAAAAAGGATCTCAGAGTTAATGTATAAACTCTAAAATCCTTACCAAAATACCGCAAACTGGAGGACTTGAGCCCCTACTCCATTGCTGGAACTAGGCTCTTAGTCTTATCTATATTCAAGCTCAACCTTCATATAAGATTTATGAAGATTTTTGCTAAATATATTGTAACTAGGGTTTTATCAACTTATATTATAGTAATTTCCTATATTTATTTGCTCACCACCAAATCCAAACTAATACACTCATGGCAGCTCTTATCTTTATCAACATTATTTACAAAGCATTGTACCTTTCTTCCATCCTCAAATAACTGTAAAACACCTTTACAATAATATCTAGGAATATATCCAATCTTTTGATTCTCAAAATTATAAACTCCAATAGCGTTTACATCATTTTCATTATTAGGTTCATGTTTAAGAACAACCTCATCACCCCGGACTACCTCTACTGCATTTGCACAGTCATTTCCATTACATCCGATATAATGTCTTGCTCCTGCTAGATAAAAAGTACGATTAAAAGGTTCCTCCAGGTTTAATATCGGATCAATGAATTCCAAATTATCAATTGGCAGCCTTGCTCCACTCCTTTTAAGAAGATCATAAGGTTCATATTCATTCATTCCATATTTTTTTAAAATAGAAGCAATATCTCTTCTCTTCTTATCAGGCAATCTACTCAGGAAGACAGGGAAAAGTGCATCATTTTTATAAACATTACTAATATCCGGAAAGCTAATCAAGGGAGTAAATCCGTCTGCTATTGCCTCTGATACCTCATTGCCATATTCAAATTCATACTGACCGTTTTTAGATAACATGCCTACAATGTACTGCTTTCTTGATTTTTCAGACTTCCAAATCAAATACAAATAATCTTTTCCATCTTTAAACGACATCTCTACTCCTCCTCTCTATCAAATACTTCTGCCAACATTTCTATCTTCGATAATAAGAATCTGCCAATAATTTGTTTCTTAACAGATGGCAGCTCTGTTTCAGAATATTCACTTAACAGATTGTCAATTTTATCACTCGTAATATTCCGTCTGATGCTTAGGACATAAGGATATGCAGTATCATAATATTCATCAGCGATATATTTCATTACATCAAGATGCGTTGGGCTCTTGGTATCACTTTCCATAATACGTATCAAAGATTTTGATTTTGTATTCACTAGCGAATTCCATAATTTCATGTCTCTACCAAGGTAAGTTTCCAGCTTACTACCGGAAAGATACGCACATAAGGAAGAGCTATTATCATACAATGGAGACAGTCTCCACTTATCATTTTCTAAGATTAAAGCCCAATTACTTTGATGCCTATCCGTATTACCAATCAAGTAATCAAAAACCAGAAGACCAATAAATTGCTCAAATACACCCTGATATGCTTCAAGAGATTTTTTTATCATTTCGATTGAGTATTTACGACCTGTTTCTAGATCCACCAACTGTTCCGGGTCATACTGTGAATAAATATGATTGATGAAATGAATCCCCTCAAGAAATAGTATACCCTCTTTATTAACTATATTATAGCTCATTGATCCTGCTTTATCTTTATATATCCCTATATCAAAGCGAGCACAAGGAATATTCAAAAGACACGCCAATTTGTATGCTAAACATTCCGAGATATGATCTGTTGTTTGAATATCTTTTTTAAACTTGAATAGGCCTGTTTGTTTGTTATCCGGGTTAATGAGCCAAATTTTCTCACTTCGTCCGCTACCCTCAGAAGCTCCTTCATATTCACTCCAATACGAAAAATCCTTCATACAACTCCCCCTATTCTTTAAGATGCCAATCTAGTTGACAAAACATTTAAATTCTCTATATACTAATTAAAAAATAACTATAAAAATAATATCATTTTACCAAAGAAAGTTCAATTATAGATTTCTTGAAGATTGTGTCAAGTAATTATTGGCAGTTTCTCATTCAGTTTTCTAAGCCTTCATTTTACATG
>JBASOB010000677.1:0-2364 GCA_049657865.1 Mobilitalea sp. | reverse complement strand
GCAATATCTCATCAATTAAGAGTTTTAAAGCAAGCTAAGCTGGTGAAGAACAGAAAAGAAGGGAAGATTGTGTTTTACTCCCTTGAGGACGAACACGTAAAGCAAATATTTGACCAAGGTCTAATTCATATCAATGAATAAGTGAGGTTTAAAAATGTTAAAGAAGGAATTAATATTAGAAGGCTTAGACTGTGCAAATTGTGCAGGCAAAATCGAGCATGAAGTGAATGAACTGAATGGAGTTAAAGCATATATGAACTTCATGAACAAGACATTAACTTTAGAAACTGAAACGGAAATAGATTATGAGAGTACGCTGAAGCAAGTTAAAGACATCGTGCATAAGCATGAACCTGATGTTAAAGTCATTCTTGAAGGCGATACCTTCGTATCTAAAACAAAAGATAATGAAAATGAAGATGACGGCGACAACCGCAAAAAAGAAATAACCAAACTAGTGATTGGCGGCGCTATATTTGCAGTTGGAATAATTTTCAATTTCCAGAATTGGTTGGAGCTCACTATATTTATGATAGCTTATATTATCGTTGGTGGAAGTGTTGTACTGCGCGCTATAAAAGGTATCGCGCGAGGCCGGGTATTTAGTGAGCATTTCCTTATGAGCATTGCTACGATTGGTGCTTTCTTCGTTGGTGAGTATCCGGAAGGTGCAGCCGTTATGCTGCTCTACCTGATAGGTGAATTATTCCAGGATATGGCTGTCGGTCATTCCAGAAAATCAATCAGTGCACTAATGGATATCAGACCTGATTATGCAAATCTTAAAGTTGGTGAGGAGCTAAAAAAGGTATCTCCTGAGGAGGTAAACATAGGAGACGTCATCGTGATAAAGCCGGGAGAAAAATTCCCACTTGACGGCAAGGTAATAGAAGGAACTTCAATGGTTGATACCGCTGCACTAACCGGCGAATCCGTTCCTCGTGAACTGGAACCCGGAAGCGATGCCTTGAGCGGATTCATAAACAAAAATGGTGTTTTGACTGTTGAAGTTACAAAAGATTTTGGAGATTCTACGGTGTCTAAAATTTTGGATCTGGTTCAGAACGCCAGCAGCAGGAAAGCTCCAACTGAAAAATTTATAACAAAGTTTGCAGGATATTATACGCCAATCGTAGTATTTGGAGCTTTAGCGCTTGCAATCATACCACCCGTAATAATTCCAGGGGCAACCTTCTCTGACTGGATCTATAGAGCTCTGGTATTCTTAGTGGTATCCTGCCCATGTGCGTTAGTGATTTCAATACCGTTAGGATTCTTCGGCGGTATCGGAGGAGCTTCAAAGAGGGGTATCCTGGTAAAAGGCAGCAATTATCTTGAAGCATTGAACAATGTTGAAGCGGTTGTTTTTGATAAGACAGGTACATTAACCAAAGGTGTATTTAAAGTTACAGAAACAAACCCACATGATGGTTATACAAATGAAGAGTTAATTGAGTATGCCGCATATGCAGAAAGCTATTCAAACCACCCTATTGCTCTTTCAATTATAAGTGCTTACAATGCTGAAATTGATAAGAGCAGAATTGAAAACTATGAAGAGATTGCTGGACACGGCATCAAAGTAAATATCAATGGCAAAGAAGTCCTGGCCGGCAATACAAGATTAATGATCAGCGAGAATATTAAATACAATGATGTTGAGACTTTCGGTACCGTAGTGTACGTTGCAATAAATAAGAAATATGCAGGCAATATCGTAATCTCTGATGAGGTGAAAGAAGATGCGGCGCAAGCGATGAAAGAGTTAAAGGCTCTTGGTATCGGAAAAATAGTAATGCTTACCGGTGATTTGAAGGTAGTAGCGGACAAAATTGGGAAGCAGCTAGGTCTGGACGAGGTTTATTCAGAATTGCTGCCTGTTGATAAAGTTGAGAAGATTGAATCCCTGGAAATCAAGAAATCCCATAAGGGAAAGATCCTATTTGTAGGGGATGGTATAAACGATGCACCGGTACTTGCGAGAGCAGACATTGGCATCGCCATGGGAGGTTTGGGATCGGATGCCGCCATTGAAGCTGCGGATATTGTAATCATGACAGATGAGCCATCGAAGATAGCATCTGCGATTAAGATTGCAAAACGAACAAACAGCATTGTATATCAAAATATAGTGTTCGCATTAGGTATTAAAGCAATTTTCCTTGTATTAGGCGCATTGGGAATAGCTACAATGTGGGAAGCAGTGTTTGCAGACATGGGAGTCGCTATCATCGCAATTTTAAATGCAATGCGGGCTATGAATTCTTAATTATCAGTGGGTTATTTTATATCGTCAAGGGAGGGATTTATATGTCACTTAATAATTTTAAAGAACAGAGAGCGCTACAATAGGAAGCCTGCTTT
>JBASOB010000676.1:0-4597 GCA_049657865.1 Mobilitalea sp. | reverse complement strand
GAGACCGATACCCTGAAACAAACTTTTGATTCAGGACTTGAAAAACTGCAGGAAAATGGTGAAATTGATAAAATACTAGAAAGCAGTGGAAGGCTGGATTGAAGATAAGATTGGAGCAGGGAGGAATCTTTTATGAAAGAACGAAGAATTAAAAAACTAAGTACAGCATTTCTATTGCCGATTATGATTGTTGTTTTTGTGGCTTTTTTCTTTTGGTCTTTTGCAAGTTCAATTATAGAAAAAAACCAGATGAGCGAAAAATTGGTTAGTAATGCGGATGAAATGCTTAATATTTCTGCAGCAGCAGCGGAGGATGCTTTTTGGAATTATAATGACATTACGTTAAACAAAATTGGAAGTATCGTATCAGAGTATGATTCTGTGGCTCATATTATTCTTCTCGATGAGAAGAATAATATTGTTTATGAAAATAGCAAGACAACTGAGCCATATAAAGAAGAACATTTAGATCCGGAATTTACTCGTGAGATTTACCGGGAGGATGTTAAAATTGGTGAAATTAAATTAATTTGTACCACCTATTATCTTGAGAATGAGATTAATTTACAAATCATGAATAACCTATTAAGAGCAGCTTTTATCAATCTTTTAATATTTTTTACGATTATATTATTATCGAAAAGAATCACCTCCTCTATTGATAAAATAGCGGAAGGGGTGGAAGAATACTCCAATGGTGATAGGAACAAAAAAATCGACATTATTAACAGCCATGAAATTAAACATCTGGCTGATCGAATCAATAATCTGTTTGAGGTCATTGAAACATCAAGTACGGAACTTAATGAAAATTATAAAGTATTAAAAGAACAGAAAGAAACCTTAAGAATCACGGAGGAGCGCTATCGTTATGCAGTAGAGGGTTCTAATGATGCGGTGTGGGATTGGAATGTATTAACAGGAGAATATTATGTATCTCAACGTGGACTTCAGTTAATAGGCAAATCTGAAAATGAAAAAGTTGATTTATCTTCCTGGATTTCATTTATTCATCCTCAGGATAAAGAAATGTTTGAGAATTATTTAAATCATTTTCGCGAGGAACCGACAAGTTTTGGACAAATCGAAGTGCGAATTATTGATAGCAAAGGTGATATTTACTGGCTTTTCTGCAGAGGAAAAGGAATTCTGAATCAGGAAAATCAATTAACTCGTGTTTCTGGATTCTATACGGATATCACAGAACATATCAAATCAGAAGAAGCAATTAATCGCCTGGCCTATTATGATGTTTTAACTGGTTTGCCTAATCGAGCAATGTTATTTGAGCGATGGACCAAAATGTATATTGAACAAAATCAGAGAAATGTCAGTGGAGCGTTGCTTTATATGGATTTAGATAATTTTAAAACAATAAATGATACCAAAGGACATAATGTGGGAGATACTATTTTAGTAAATATATCGGAAGAATTTATTAAAATGGTGGAATGTGATGCAGTTGCAAGAATAGGCGGAGATGAATTTGTATTTATTCAAAAAGATTCTGATGTAATACGGGCAGGAGAACTGGCTAATGAACTTTTAAGAGTGATAAGTAAGCCCTGGAATATCAGCGGATATGAATTTAATGTTACTGGTAGCATCGGAATAACAATATACCCTGAGGATGGAATTGATATTGATAAGCTGTTAATGAACGCTGACAGTGCAATGTACCAGGCAAAAGGGCAAGGAAAAAACCAGTTTAAATTTTATGAGCAGAGCACAAATGATCTTATGGTGCAGAAGATTGAATTACAAAAAGAGATACTGCAAGGTATCAGAAATAAAGAATTCATTCTTCTTTACCAACCTCAGCTAGATGTAAAAAGTGGTATCGTGAAAGGTGTGGAGGCATTGGTGCGCTGGCAGCATCCTAACAGAGGATTATTGCCTCCAAGTATATTCATAAGTCTGGCAGAAGAAACAGGATTAATTATCCCGATGGGAGAACAAATTTTAAAGACAGCATGTGAACAAAGCGTTAAATGGGAGAAAGCAGGATTTAAGAATATAACAATGGCAGTTAATTTTTCTGTTCAACAATTTAATAAGAAGGATATTATTCGAGATATATTAAATATTATTGAAGAAACAGGTATGCGGCCGGAATTACTTGATATTGAAATAACAGAAAGTACTGCAATGGAAAACATGGAAAAAGCAGTTGGATTTATGAAAAATTTAAGAAAAAATGGAATCAGGTTTTCTTTAGATGATTTTGGGACAGGTTACTCCTCCTTAAATTACCTGAGTAATCTTCCAATTAATCACTTGAAAATAGATATGATGTTTGTTCAAAAAATAAGACCAGGAAATTTTGAAGAAGTTGTTGTGAAAGCAATTATTGACATTGCCCATAATATGAAACTAATTGTAATTGCAGAAGGCGTCGAGACGGAAGAGCAGTATGATACGTTAAAACAGCTAGGCAGTGATATTGTACAAGGATATTTAATTAGCAGACCAGTATCAAGTGAGGAAGTTGAAAAACTGCTACCAAATGAGGAAGCTAAATAGTTATTATCAAGTGAAGAAGTTGAAAAACTGTTACCAAATGAGAAAGCTAAAAAGTAATTATCAGGTGAAAAAGTTGAAAAGCTGTTACTAGGAGAGAAAGTCGAAAAACTGCTACTAGGTGAATAATATTAGACTGTGTAAATTACAAAAGGTAGGAATAAAATGGCGAATTTAAAAATTGAACCAATGAAACATCCAGATAAAATCATAAATTATTGGAAAAAAGAAAAATATGTAGTAATCTGTATTTTATTGTTTGGACTATCCTTTAATATCGCGATGGTGTTTGGACCGATTTATCAAGGAAAATTAATTGATTCTATGATAGGTACCCGTGATTTGAATTATGTTATAAAAATGTCGGTGACCTTTATTCTGTTGATACTAGTGATTCAGGTGTTAAGATATTTTAAACGATTCTATATCAGACGCTTTGCTAATAGCACTAGTGCTACGATGAGACTAATGATTTATAATAACATCATGCATAGGACGGCACCAGATCTGAAGACGGAGAACACCGGCGACTTAATGACAAGGGCGGTTTCAGATGTTGAACTCTGTGTGGAAGGCATGCGTAAGTTTACTACAGAAGTCTTTGATACCGGAGTACTGATGGCAGCATATCTGCTTACGATGTTAGTATATGATATTAAAATTACATTATTATCAATTTGTTTCATTCCGGTTGCGATGTTTCTTGCAGACAGGCTTAAGAGCTTTATTTACAAATATACAAGAAATTATAGGAAAAAAAGTAGTGAAGTAACAGATATTACTTATGACATGATTGAAAATGCGATGTTGTACCGAATCAGTGGAGTAGATGCAGATAATCGTAAAAGATATGAGAGTAATCTTTCGGATTTGCAAAATAAAGCGATCAAAGCAAATATTTTAGAGAATTCAATGCAGCCAATTTATAATGTAATTGCGATGATTGGAATTATTCTCGTTATTTATCTAGGAGGGACAAAAGTAGTTAGCGGAGAATGGACGATAGGTGAGTTTACTACTTATTTCTATATTTTTATTGCCATGGCAAGTAAGGCAAGCAAAGCCTCTAAGTTATTTAATTCTGTTCAGAAATCACGAATATCATGGGAGAGAATAAAGTCCTACTTAACAGAATATCAAAGTAAGGATACTTCAATTAATCTTCAAGAAGATAACTCGAAGCTTGTAGTTGAAAACCTGAATTTCAGCTATACAGCTGATAACAATATGATAATACGGGATATTAATTTCCATGCGCACCAGGGCGAAATAATAGGAATCACTGGACCGATTGCCTGTGGTAAATCTACGATAGCACTCGCTTTGACCGGGTTATATCCATACCTAGGAAGTATACAAGTTGATGGGAAGGAACTTAAGGATTACAGCGAATATGAAAGAAGTCGGATGATTTCAATTCTCGGACATAATGCAGAGCTGCTTTCCGATACCATTTATAATAATGTCACAATGGGAAATGAACAGGATATAACGGAAGTCCTGCGTGATGTATGTTTTGAGACTGATCTTGTTGCTATGCCGGAGGGGAAAGATACCTTGGTTGGAAATGGGGGCTTACGTTTAAGCGGGGGACAGCAGGCAAGAATTTCACTTGCAAGAGCATTAATTAATAAAAATAAGATTATTATATTAGATGATCCGTTTTCTGCCGTTGATATGAAGACAGAAAGAGAAATCATCAATAATATCAAAAAGAATTATAAGGGTAGTATCATGATACTTGTTTCACACCGTCTGGCAATCTTTCCTGAAATTGATCAGATTCTACTGATGCATAGTGATAAAACAGTAGAATATGGTAGTCATATAGATCTTATGGAAAAATCCAGCCTATATGCAGAAATATATCGTTTGCAATATGCGGAGGGTGGTGTCAATTATGAAAAATAATGTAGTTGGAAAATCCTTTCTCCGTATCATAAGAAAGAATAAGATATTAACCTTGCTATTGATATTGTCAGTGATTGGCGTAGTCGTAACTAGTTTAATTCCACCACAAATCTTTAAGCGTATGATTGATAATAATCTTGCAATAAAAAACAGCAAGGGATTAATC
>JBASOB010000675.1:0-6675 GCA_049657865.1 Mobilitalea sp. | reverse complement strand
TCTCTTAGTCTGCTAATTTAGTAAAACTGACAGCTTATTCTATATTATTAGTAAATCCGTAAGATTCAAATACTGCGACCGCTTCCTCTGAAGCAAGAAAATCAACAAATTTTTGTGCTGCTTCCTGTTTTGAGGAGTTTGTAAGTACTGCTACCGGATAAACAACGTCCTTTGCAAGACTCCCCTCCGGTGCTTCGGCAATTACTTTAATTCCTTCCGTATTGGTTGCTGCATCCGTAGCATATACAATGCCTGCATCCGCACTTCCTTCTGCTACCCAGTTAAGAACTTCTGTAACATTAGCCCCAAGACTGGCTTTTGCAGATACTTCTTCCCATAATCCCAGAGTTGTTAGTGCTTCCTTGGCATACTGACCTGCTGGTACACTGTCCGGATCACCAATTGCGATTTTGTCCGCCTTTTCCACCTGTTCGAATGCAGTAAGTCCTAAGTCAGAATCGGAAGGGACAATTAATACGATTTTGTTTTTTAACAGACTTACAATCGTTTCGGCTTTCACAAGACCTTCCTCATTCAATGTATCCATCTGTTTTGATGCTGCAAAGAAGGCGATATCCGCTTCAATTCCTTCCTCAATCTGCGTCTGAAGTTTTCCTGAACTGTCATAAGTTCCTTCGACAATGATTCCCGGATTAAGTTCTTCAAACATTGGAATCAATTCCTCTGTTAAGGAATATTCCAGGCTGGAGGCTGCTGCAATTAAGATTGTGGTTTCTTCTGCCGGAGATTTTATTTCTTCGGTTTCTGAAGCTGCCTCTGTAACTGCTGCCTCTGTGGTTGGTGTTACTACATTTTCGGTTGCATCTTCCTTTGTTACAGAAGAACTACAGCCGACCGCAAGCATTGTAATCATAAAAATGCTCACTAAAAGTAAACTTACTCTCTTACTTCTTGTCTTTCCCATATTCAATTTTCTCCTTTTAAGTTAAGATGTTTAGTGGTTTTTATAATAAAGTAAACTTGAGTTTTTACATTCAAGTTTACGAATTATTTACCGATTTATCTTCCCTTGCCAAATCCGCAGTTCGGATAAGTACATATTTTACAGTGCAAGCAAAGTCCGCCTTCCCCAAGTGCTGCCAATTCTTCTCTGGTAATCTCATCATCTGCCATAACTCTTGGAAGCAGGATGTCGAATATCGTTGCCGCCGAATACATGACACAGCCAGGAAGTCCAAGGATTGGTATCATCTTTCCGTCATTATCATAATAAGCAATCAGCATCATGGCACCCGGTAATACCGGAGCACCATAAGATACAATTCTTGCTCCGGTATCCATAATTGCTCCCGGGGTACAATCATCCGGATCCACACTCATGCCTCCGGTACAGACTACCATATCTGCGCCGTCTGCTATAAACTCCATAATTGCATTCTTAATATTAATTTTCCGGTCATCGACGATTTTCTGGCCAAGTATTCGAGTTGGATACTCGGAAAGCTTCTTTACAACAACAGGTCCAAAGCTGTCCTTGATTCTTCCGGAGAATACTTCATTACCTGTCGTTACTATTCCAACCTTCTTCGAGTGATATGGAAGAATTGTTAGAATTGGCTGATTACCCGCTGCTCTCTTAGCCTCTTCCATCTTCTCTTTTTCAATTACAAGAGGAATAATTCTGGTACCGGCAAGCTTATCGCCTTTTTTGACTGGCAGATTTCCATGCCTTGTTGCAATCATCATTTCTCCAAGACTATTCACAGCTATTAATTTTTCACGATTTATTTTAAACAGACCATCCATATCTGCAATGAGTTCAATTTTACCTTCTTTAATCTCAGAACCTATCATTCCGGTATTCTTACATAAATCAAAAAGAACGATTGCCGCATCATTTTCATGAAGCATATCCTCATTCTTCTCCCATATGTATAAATGATCCTTGCCAACGGATAACAGAACCGGAATATCCTCTTCTGTAACGATATGGCCTTTTCGAAAAATCGGACCTTTTGTCTCTCCTATAATAATCTGCGTGATATCCTGGCAGAGTACATGCCCGACCGCATTCTTCGTTTCTATTATTTTCATCTTAATAACCATGCCTTTCTCTCTGCCTGCAAACTTTGGGCGGCAGACACAAATTTGAGTGTGAAAGAGTCTTCTTTTTCGTTTACCTTAATAATACCCGCTACTAAGTCTCTCAAATACGATGCAAAACATTTTCCCATCTTCTATATGTGATTGGTTTTCAATTATTATTTGTTTTGCTTTTCATAAACCTCGAGCAGTTTCTGATAATCCTCCGGCCGGTCAATATCCATCAGCATATCCGAATCCTCTACATTAATGAAATCAATGCGTTTCGCAAATTTATTAAGAATCGAATGGATTCCGTTTTCACCCTCGTATTTCAGTATTTCCTGCTGAATACGTCTTCCAAATAATAGCGGATGTCCAGCATGTCCTTCATTTGATGGAATTACTGCAAATGCTTCTGACAGCTTTGCGGCTTCCACAATATTTCTTATGGTATCCGGATGAATCAGCGGGATATCCGCCGGGCTTAATAAGATTCCTCTAGTATCCGCCGGCATAACTCTCAGTCCGCACTTTACGGATTCCAACATATCTTTTTGATCAAATAATTCATTTACGACAATTTGTACCCCTAGGCGGTTAAGAATCGGAATCAGTTCATCTTTTCGGCAGCCTACTACGACTACAATATCCTTGATTCCAGCTTCGATAAATCTACTGATGGAATGTTCCAGTAAAGTTTTATCTCCTAACATTAGGAGTTGTTTAAATGTTTTCATTCTTCTAGAGCAGCCTGCTGCTACAATTAACGCACGGTATGTCCCTGTTTCTTTTTCCATTATTCCCAACCTTTCGCAATGAATAGAAGTACGTTTTGCGAACTTTCTATTATAATATATAAGAATCACCCGGTACGTTTCCTAATTATGTCAAACCCCCGGGTGATTATCATTATGGCAAGTATCTCTATCCTTATAACGTTATACTATATATTTTATCATTATGTACTGTAATTTACAAAATTGGCTCTAGTAATATCTCAACGACGCCACCGCAAACCATGCCATCTTCTTCTGCATCATTTCCAGTCATGTCCACGGAGTATAATTTAGCCTTCCTGTTATCTTCGCTTAAAAGAACCTGTGCATTTCTGCAAATATCAGCTTCGACACAGCCTCCTCCAATCGTTCCAACTATGGATCCGTCGCGATAAATCAGCATTTTGGTCCCTACCTGTCTTGGTGCGGAGCCTTTTCTTGATACGATGGTAGCAAGCATCTTTGGCACCTTCTTTGTTTCTTCCTTAGCGATTGCTTTCAGAATTTCCTTTGGGAAACCGCCGTTTCTTCTTTCTGCATTCTTAACCTGAATGACTTCGGCCATAATGGATACTGCAATTTCCTGCGGAGTCTCCGCCCCTATATTCAAGCCGATCGGTGCATATACTTTATCTAACTCTTCTTTCGAGAAGTTTTTTTCCATCATAAGTTCTTTTACTTTTTTGATACGGATTTTACTGCCGATCATTCCGATATAAGCATGCGGCTTGCTCATTATTTCTTCTAGACAAACCTGGTCAAAGCGGTGTCCTCTGGTTACAATTACGAAATAAGTATCCTTATCGCCTTTTATTTCTTTTAATGCTTTCGCAAAATCATCACAGATTACTTCATTCGCAGATGCTATTCTTGCATGATCCGCAAAAAGGGGACGATCTTCAATTACCGTTACCGTAAAGTCCAGCATCCTTCCCATTTTAATGATTGGTATGGATACATGACCACCACCACAGATGACTAGTTTTTTCTCACTTCCCTGTAGTTCACAGAATACCTTTTGCCCTTCAATTTCAATACATCCGCTAAGATAATCTGCAAGAATCTCCTTCTTGTGCCTACTTAAGAAGGAATTTTCATGACTTTCAAAGAGCACATTATCCTGTGACAGGATTATTTTTTCTCCAATGCATTCCCCTTCCACTACAGTTGCAATGACATTGTCATAGTAAGTATTCAAGTTATTGATTACTTCAAAAAAGTTTTCCATAGCCACACTCCTTTTTCCAAATCAGACTGACTATTCCATCTATTTTTCTCAGATTATTCTGCGGTTACGCTATTAATCTGATTTAAAAACATCTGTTTACAGGTTTCAAAATAGGTCTCTATGTCAAATTCATTTTTATTAATAAAATATTGAATGGTGGCACCTTCCATCAGGGAAACTAAGGTATATGGCAAAATTTCCAAATACTTCTGCTCCATTGAAGGACAGTATTTTTCTAACATTGTTCTGATTTCGCTTCTCCATTTACTGTAAGAAGCATCAAATTTTTCATGAGTATCATTGCGTGTTTTACTTTGCACCCAAAAATCAATTTCAGCAAAATCATATTTGTGTTTATTTAAGATAAGTCTCTTCTTCTGGTTGATAAACACATCGAGCTGACTTTCCAAATTGTCCTTTGCATGTTTCTTCTCTTTTTTACGGATAGCGTAGCACTCCTCAAAAATATATTCCTGCAGAGCATCCATCAATTCTTCTTTTGTCTTGTAATAATAATGGACATTCGATTGAACCATTTTAGCCTGCTCGGCAATCAAATGCATTCTTGTCCCACTGATGGTGTTTTTATTCACTACATCAAGTGCCGCATTTAATATCCTCTTGTTTTGCTCTTTTCCCGGTTCTTTTACGATTTCCTTATTACTATCTTTCTCTACTGTGTCTCCCATAAAATATCCTTCCCTAACGGTATCTGATCTACTTATTCTTGTTTTGTTAAATCTTTTCAGGTTTTATCATTATTTTAACATAGTTCAGATATTATTCCAACAATTCCTCCCAAAAAACATGCACCTATTACCTCAAATATTCCTTGCTGCTTTCATCCATGATTGGAAGGAAAAGGGGGCCTATGTAAAGACCCCCTTTTTATTAAATTACTGACAGTATAAAGTATGTAAAATATACTTTCTCATACCCCTAATTTGTCTTTTTGCTCTATCTATGATTATTTATATTTCAATTTGTACCTTATATTTAATTACTTTTTACCGCAACTGCCTCAATTTCAATCAAGCCGCCCTTTGGTAATTTAGCAACTTCAACACAGGAACGGGCAGGTGTTACCCCTGTAAAATATTCTGCATAAATTGCATTAATCGTTGCAAAATCTCCCATACTATCAAGAAATACAGTGGTCTTAATCACATCCGAATAATCCAGTCCAGCTTCTTTTAAAATAGCTCCAAGATTCTTAAGACTCATATGAGCCTGTGCTTCTACACCCTCCGGCATGGTGCCGGTAACAGGATCAAGTCCGAGTTGACCTGAAGTAAATAGAAATTCTCCTGCTTTTACTGCCTGTACATAAGGACCTACTGCTGCCGGTGCGTTTTTTGTGTTGATAATTTCTTTATTCATTGTAATTCCTCCGTTTTAATTTTATATTTTTATTCTACTTAACGTTATTTGTTATTATTTCATACATTTCACAAGAAATCCATTCGTTTTTGAGTTAAGTGACGCAATGATAATATGAACTTTGTCTAATCAAAGAATATCTTGGCTTGCATCGCGATGCAGATAATTACCTGATTTTTCTTTTACCACCTTACCATTTTCTGCGACAAGGCTGCCTCTTAAGAATACCTGTTCTGCTCTGCCCGTAATCTCAAATCCTTCATAAGGAGTATAATCAACCTTCTGGACTTGCTCCTCTGCCGTTATCACTCCAAAATAGTTCGGATCCCAGACTACGACATCAGCATGGCTGCCTTCTCTTATGATGCCTTTTTGCGGATACATGCCAAATAGCTTAGCTGCATTCGTAGAAAGGGAAGCACACATCTGCTCTTTCGTGATTCGCTCATTCCTTACTCCATAAGTGTACATCAGTACCGGACGATGTTCAACTCCCGGAATTCCATTCGGAATCTTCGAGAAATCATTGCGGCCTCTGTCCTTCTGTCCTGCAAAGTTAAAACTGCAGTGGTCGGTTCCCAGGGTATCGATTCCATCGTTCTTCAGCGCCTTCCAGAGGCAGTCAATATCCTCTTGTTCCCGAAGTGGAGGGGAAAGCACGTATTTTGAACTTTCGAAATCTTCTAATTCATATTTGGATTCGTCCATCAATAAATACTGAGGACAGGATTCCACAAATACCTTTTGTCCTTCGGCTCTCGCTTTTTCCACAACTTCATATGCTTTTCTAGTACTAAGGTGCACGATATTGACTGGTGCATCTGCAAGTTTTGCGATGGATAGCAGATCATAAACCGCTGCGGCTTCTACTTCTGCCGGTCTTGAAACCGGATGAGCTTTTGGACTGAGATGTCCGAGCTCCTTCTGCTCCTTGACCAGTTCATTGACCAGGTCACCATTTTCGCAATGAACGCTAACAATTCCACCTTCATTTTTCACTGCTTTTAATATTTCATATATTTCCCCGGCATTTACCTTAATATTGTCATAGGCCATATATAATTTATAGGAAGTAATGCCTTCTTTGGTCATTTCTTTTAATTCTTCTCTGGTGCTGTCGTTCCATTCACTGATGGACATATGGAAGCCATAATCACAGGAGGCTTTGCCGTCTGCTTTCTTATGCCAGATCGCGAGTGCTTCCTTCAGCGTCTCACCTCTGTTTTGTGTCGTATGATCCAGAAC
>JBASOB010000674.1:0-8427 GCA_049657865.1 Mobilitalea sp. | reverse complement strand
CCTTATGATTTAATACGACATCCGCAATTGCAGCCATCCCACAGTGGTGTAAAGCCTCGATTGCTGCTAAGTATTCTTCCTTCGTACCATATTTTGTTCGAATCGAACCTTTTTGGTCAAATTCACCCAAATCAAACAAATCATATACTCCATAACCAACATCATTGGTGCCGGTTGCTTTGGTTGCCGGGGGCATCCAAACCAAAGTAATCCCAATCTCACTTAGATGCTGTGCATCCTCTTTTAATCTTTGCCATTGTTTCCCGTCATCCGGCAGATACCATTCAAAATATTGAAACATTGTTCCATTTTTGCCCATTTATTCTCCTAGTATGAATTGTAAAAATTCTGATGATTATTAGACTTTCATCACAATAAGTTTATATTCCATCAATTATTCATCTGCGTCTTCAACTAATTTATGTTCCATCAATTATTAATCTGCTTCTTCAGCCAATTTATATTCCATCAATTATAAATCTGCTACTTCAGCTAGTTTATGTTCCATCAATTGTTCATCTGCTACTTCAGCTAATTATGTTCCATCAATTATTAATCTGCAGCTTCTATTAATATGTATTCAACTAATTATTAATATTCTTCTTCTATAAATTCTTTATATTCCATCAATACAATTTCTCATATACTTTAAATACATCTCTACTATGTTGATAGCAGAACATTTATAAAGCATCCGGGCACCGACCACATCTTCTATTTCATTAAAGATTAATTCGCCTTGCTCTCCAAGAAGAAAATCAATTCCAACCAGATCAAAATCAAACAGTTTGATAATTCTGTTAACTGTTTGTTTCTCCTCCTCTGTAAGATAGTACAACGCAACTTCGCCTCCCAGAGAAAAGTTAGACTTAAACCCTTCCTTTGCCGTTCGAAGTACAGCCGCCACAATCTCCTTGCCAAGAACATACACCCGCAGATCCTGGTGTCTGCTTCCCGTGAAAGGTTGTACCACCGCATCAGATCCCGCAAGTCCCCTGATCACCTTAGAACAGTCGACATTTAATACTGTGTCTTCTGCAGGATTCAGTAAATATACCTGCTTGCCTCCATGACCTGCAACTGCTTTTACAATCGTCGGTTGTGTTACATGAGAGACGGTATCCTTGACTTGAAAATTCTTATAGAAGCTGGAATCTACCATCTTTATCCCTGCCTTGGCCACATATTGATGAGTTTTCGCTTTATCGTTGCAGATTTCAGATATAACGGAATTGTTGAATACACGGATTCCCATGAGTTCCAAGTGTTTGCTGAGTAGCGGATAGATTGCTCTGCAGATAACAAAATCAGGCATCTCAATCTCGTTATTCTGATATTTCACAAACAATTGATTTTGTTTTACACCAAATTCCAGACTCTCAACAAGAATAAGCCTGACATCAATGTCAAGCTTTCGTCCTTCTTCGATATATAACTTAATATACTGGCTATTAAGCTCTGCATTCTCTTGAAAATAAATAATCCATGCTACCAATTGATCACCGCTTTCTAGCCTATGCTTTTTATATAACTCATAATCGCATCCGCTGCATTCACTCCGGTGCAGTCATATATATTCTTAAAATGTGCATTTGAATTAATCTCACAGACAATCGGTTCGTCATTATCTCCAAACAGCATATCAACTCCGGCAAAATCCAGACCGATTATTTCACAGCATCTGATAGCCAAATCGCTTTGTTCTTTGGTAGGTTCATAGGATTTCATTTTACCACCAATCGATAGGTTTGCTCGAAAGTCACCCTCTACGGAATATCGATACATCCCAGCAACCACTTTACCGCCAACAACCTGAAGGCGTATGTCCCTGCCAAAACTTGTCTTCACAAATTCCTGAAACAGAATTGGTACTGCGCCCAGCTCCTTAACCTTCTCTTCCAGTTCCTGCTGGTTATTGATTAGATATACTTGTTGCCCAAAGGAACCGAAGCTTTCTTTAACGACCATTGGAAATCCAAGCTTTTCTGCAATTTTAACAAGAAAATTCAAATTCGTATAACCTATATTTGTAAAGGTTTTCGGTGCAATTATTGTTCTTGGCATAGGAATATCTGCTTTCATCAACATCAAATGCGTCAATGATTTATCATCACAGATTTCAATTGCTTTTGACGAATTATATACCGGATATCCCAGTTGTTCCAAATAATACGCCAACCTGACATCCTTATCCCAAAACAGGATAAAATCCGCCTCAAATTTTCTTACCGAAATATCTGAAGCTGCAGTATAGGTGATATCTATTAGCAATTCCGCATTTGTCTTAAGCTGCATCTCAATTCCATGTTTGTTTGCCGCCTCTAAAAGCCAGCTATGGATTTCATTAAATTTGTTGGAATGTAAGAATTCATTTACAACCAATATTCCCTTCATCGCATTCATCCCTATCTTTAGAAGATATAATCATAGTAACTGTGACATTAATACTCGTCTATATACTCCTCAAACTGCTCCTCCGACATAAGTACCTTCCTAGGTTTCGTACCGTCCTCCGGCCCTACCACACCTGCTTCTGAGAGCTGATCCATAATTCTGGCTGCACGATTAAATCCTATCTTATATACTCTCTGGAGCATTCCAATGGAGGCTTTATCTTTCTCAATAATGAATTTACCGGCTTCCATGAAATATTCATCACGGTCATCACTGCTTGCACTAGAACTATCTCCAGCTTTGGAATTTAAGATTTTATCATGCATTTCCTCGCTGTATACCGCTTCATTATTATTTGTCTTTAAGAACTCAACCACAGAGCTTACTTCTTTATCCGATATGAAAGCTCCCTGGATACGTACCGGCTTAGGATATCCGGACGGGAAGAACAGCATATCTCCCTTGCCAAGAAGTTTCTCAGCACCGGAGCCGTCAATAATCGTTCTAGAATCGATTGCAGAAGACACAGCAAAAGCAATTCTGGAAGGAATATTGGCTTTTATTAAACCAGTGATAACGTTAACAGAAGGTCTCTGTGTCGCAATAATCAAATGCAGACCGGCTGCTCTAGCCATCTGTGCCAAACGACAAATTGCATCTTCTACTTCGCCCGGAGCGACCATCATAAGATCTGCCAACTCATCGATAATAATTACAATCTGAGGCAATTTCTGATAATTATCGTCATTCAGATAAGCGACTTCCGATACCTTCTCATTATATCCCTTCAAATCCCTGACACCGACTTCTGCGAATTTCTTATATCTATCCGTCATTTCGGTTACTGCCCAGTTCAGTGCTGCAGATGCCTTCTTCGGATCCGTCACGACTGGAATTAAAAGATGTGGAATTCCATTATAAACACTAAGCTCAACTACTTTAGGATCGACCATAATCAAGCGTACATCAGCAGGTTTCGATTTATATAGAATACTCATAATCAAGGTGTTGATGCAGACAGATTTACCGGAGCCGGTTGCTCCTGCAATCAGTAAATGAGGCATTTTCGCAATATCTGTAATAATGGTCTGTCCACCGATATCCTTACCAACCGCAAATGCAATATCAGAGGGATGAGAAGTAAATTCTTTGCTTTCAATCATTTCACGGAAAGCAACCATTGAATTCTCTTTATTCGGCACTTCAATTCCAACGGCTGCTTTACCGGGGATTGGTGCTTCAATTCTAATATCTGCAGCTGCCAGATTAAGTTTGATATCATCCGCAAGACTTGTAATTCTGCTAACCTTAACTCCTTGTTCCGGTTGAAGTTCATAGCGTGTTACGGCAGGACCGCAGCTTACGTTCGTAATCGTAACATGAACTCCAAAGCTTTCTAAGGTAGATTGAAGCTTCATCGCCGTATCTTTTAGTTCCTTATCTGTTACGCCACCATTTTTTGCTTTAGCTTTCGGTGCCATAAGTAAGTTAAGAGGTGGGAAGATATATTCAATTTTCTTGTCGTTCTGATCAATATCCAGGTTGATATCTTCTACCTTTGTAGAAGCTACTTCCTTTGCATGACTTGCTTCCGCAGTTCGGCTTTCCGAATGGACTACTCCTGTATCACGAGGTTTTACTGATGCTTCTATCTGCTTATCCTCTTCGTCTATTCTTCCATCACCGAATTTTTCACGCAGTTCATCTTCATAAGTAGGTACATTATCTTTGCGTCCCATCGGATTAATAATATTGAAGGGAACTTTTGGTTCTGCCGTCTTTCTCATATCAGAAGAATTGTTAGGATTCTGAACAGATAGTTTCTCATCGTCAGTCGTATCATCTTCTTCGAATAATTTATGAAAATTAACCAATGGAAGTTCTTGACCCTCCATCATCTGCTCTCTCTTTGTTTTTCGATCCTTCATGTTGATTACAGAATCTTTACCCGTTGCTTTATCTTTGCCAGCATTTTTTTCTGTTTGAGCAATTTGAATATCTTGCTTTGCCTGTGTCTGAGTCGATTGATTTTCCGACCCTAGCACAAATGTTTTTGGGGGTCTTCTACCGTAATCTGCGTTTCTTACATCTGCATTTATTACATCCTGCTGGTCTTTTCGTAACTTTTGATATTCTCTTCTTTCCTCATATGAGCTCTTACTCTTACCAGCTATATAAGAAAAGATTGTTTTTCCGGTAATTACAATGAAAGAAATTACCATTGCTGCAATCAGTATAATATAAGTCGCTACTTTATCGAATAATCCACAGAAGATCATAACAAAAATACCACCGACAATACCTCCGCCGTTTTTGTGAACGGAAGCTTCCAAGTAATAAGACGATATCTTTATTGCTTCATCATAAGGATACATTATCATTTGAGTTAAAGCTGCCAGTGCAGCAAAGAATACAAGTGCACTAAGTATTTTACGGCCGGCTTTGCGGTTTCCCATATTGGATACATGGAAAGCAGTTAGAAAGAAGATAATAAAGGGCAATATATAGGCTTCGAGTCCTATCATACCAAATAAAAAGCTGCTGACTACGCTTCCAACTTTACCGCTTAAGTCAAAATTACTCAAAAACAGCAAAACAGAAATCACAAAAGCTACAACAAGTATGATTTCATCTTGAATCGCTCCGCTTTCTTTCATGTTTAGCTGATTTTGTTTACTGTTCTTTTGTTTTGCTGTTACCTTGGGTGTCTTACGTTTACTTGCCTTACGTTTTGGAGCCATTCGATTTTATATCCCCCTTATATTACAAAGTTCGCTACCACTGCGAAAATACCGATTACAAAGCAGTAATATGCAAAATACTTAAATTTCTTTCCTCTTACAATTACCAGCATCGTCTTAATACTAACATATCCAATCACAGCAGCAACTACCATTCCAACGAAATAATTGATTAATTCTGAAGTACTTACAGTATTCATCGAGAAATCGAACAGCTGTAGTACCAATGCTCCAAGTATTGCAGGGATCGACATAATAAAGGAGTACTTTACAGCAAAGCTGCGGTCAAAGCCTGCAGCGATACATGCAGTAATCGTGGTTCCTGATCTTGATAAGCCCGGAAGTGTTGCGATTCCCTGAGCGATACCGATAAAAGTAGCATTTTTGTAAGTAGCATTCTCTTCCGTTTTTTTGCCCGGTTTTATACTGTCAGCAATAATAAGAAGTACTCCAGTTAAAATAAGGCACAATCCAGGAATCAGAAGTGTCTCACTTGCCTTTTCAATTGAATCCTTAAATAATACGCCGATAATTCCGGTAGGAATCGTTGAAACGATGACTAACATAACAAATCTACGATATGGCGTTGTTATGATCTTGCTATATTCTGTTCTTTTTATGGAACCTGTTATTTTGCAAAAAACATTTACAAACATACGACCGATATTGGCGAAGAAGATACCGATAATCTGAAATCCATTAACAATAAGCTCCTTGATATCCTTCCAAAACGCAACAAAAATCGCGATCAATGTCCCAATATGTAATAATACATCGAACAACAAACCTGTGTCGGTGTTAATATCTAAAACCTGTTTTGCAATTGCTAAATGACCCGAACTACTGATTGGTAAAAATTCAGCGATACCCTGCACGATTCCCATGATGATTGATTGAATTAAATTCATTGTACTGCCTCCTAAATGTTCTCTTTTTATTTTCCCCGTGTAAATATTTTGCCCTAATAAATCACTATATCTGATCTCATAATTTATTATAAATCAAATTAATTACCACCTCTGATAATCAATATTCTGCCATAAATAATTCTTATAAACATAATTACAGCCCTCATGAAATGAGGTATTACGTCTTTTGTAACAATTAATTTGAATTATTTACAGAATTTATTATACCTTTTATAAAAATGATATGCAAGTTAATATTCCCAAACGTTGGATTATAACCGTCGAGTGATTATTTCACACCTCCCGTATTTCAACCAACAAAAACAAGGCTTCCCGAAATCAGTTTGATTCCGAAAAGCCCTCCCTTTCATGCTATATAGCCAGCACCTGAAATAAGATCAACACAATTCCCCTTTCATGCCATATAGCCAACACCTCGGAATAAGATCAACACAAATCTTCTTTCATGCCATATAGCCAACACCTGGAATAAGATCAACACAAATCCTCTTTCATGCCATATAGCCAACACTCGGAAGAATCCCAACACAACTCCCCTTGCATGGCATATAGCCAACACCTGGAAGAACTTCAACATGAATTTCCACTGGAATTCATGTTGAAGTTCTTCTGCGCGAAGATGCACTTCCTTCGAGCTAATATCGCATCGGTATAATATCCATATAGTCTTTCACCGTAGCGCCTTCCAAAAACATATTAATGATCTTTCTTCCGAGTGGATTCAGTTCTTCGGTATTGTACTTCTCCAGCTCCTGTTTGAAGAAATCCGTCAGGATTTTAGCGCCTGCATCGTACCCTTCTAATCCTACCTCTTGCTGCGTTTCCGGTCTAAGAAATGCTCTTCTTATATATTGTCCATCAATTTTCAGCGAATCCAGACAAAATCCAAGAAGCGAACACCTAGCTTCTACTAAATGTTCCGGTTTGAATTTCGCACTGCCTCGTCGTGCAATATATTCTCTTGCGACCCACTGTGGCATGAAACTCACTTCATATGCACCGATATGCTGATTTGGTATCAATACATATCGTGTACTAGTAAAACTTGTAATCTGATCTAACAGAAGATTTGCCTGAGTTACCATCTTGCCTGTTGCAAACGGCCAATAAGAACCTACTCCTTCACTTGTCATTTCTACAGAATCAATGATACTCGGGTTATTGAATCCTCTTGGAGCCACCAAACGCCATAACCAAGCCAAAGCTGGAGGAAGAACATGGAAAATACCCAGAATTCCATAGGAGGGATCTTCCTTCGTACATGCCGGAGTACGTACGCCAAAACTTCTTACATCAACTTCTACCGGCATATCGATTGCTTTCGGAACCATTCTTCTAGGAAGAATAACACGTGGATTAGGACAAGGCTTACCATTTTGATCTAACGTATGTTCCCAAACTAAACAAGTTGCATTTGGAACACCTTGTATATTTAAGAAAATCAAAGGTTCTTCTGGCTGTGTTAATATTTTTTCATACTGAGGTGAGGAGCCATAACTTTTAATATTATCCAGTCTTAAAAACCATGCCGCTTCTGCATCTTTTACAACTAATTTCTTGCTTTCATTCTGCATTTTCGGATGGCATAATGCCATATCATCGGTTACCGGAAGAAGTTCACAAGTTTCATGAAGAACAAGGTAATTTGTCTCACCTGAAACAGTATTTCTTCCAAGAATCGCTCTTCCGTCTGCCTCTTTGTGGATTTCTTCTATCATCTCACTTTTGCCGCCTCCAGATGCCCCTTCATGCATGATTACGATTTCATTATCATATGGCGTAATTACTTTTACCGTGGAGGCATGAGCCGTAATCCATCCTTCTTCTTCACCGATATTAAGAAGCACCCCATAAATTCCTTTTTTGGCACTTGGACCTGGATAAAGATTATAAGAATATACTTCATGAATTTTTTGCAGACGATTATGTACTACAATCTGTTTGCCGTCAAAATGCGTGTGCCTGAAAGGAGGCGCTAAGAAAATGATAGCTCGTGGCTGAAAATCATAGGAAATCTCGTCAATATTTAGAAACCCTTGTAGATCCGCAAGACCTGCAGCAAAAAATCCTGCATTCGATGGTGCAATCAGAAGAGAATCATATCCGTATTCAAGTCCTCCGGATTTAAATGGGAAGAATATTAATTCCTGCTTTTTTAACCAATCAAAGGTATCATTTCTTAACACATTGAAATCACTCTGATAAACATCTTCATATTTGGGCTTGTCGGTATCTTTTTGATCAGCCACTAGCAGGCAGTCCGGATCACGTCTTCTCATATAGTCATCCATATAATTTACGACGACTCCGTTTTTGCATTTTGTAACAGTAGCTTCCAGTACGGTGCCGATACCTTCCACTTC
>JBASOB010000673.1:0-7800 GCA_049657865.1 Mobilitalea sp. | reverse complement strand
ACCTCCTTTTTTCTTTGGATAAATCATACCATGGTAAATAAAATCCAAACCTTTAAAGTTGTCTATCAAATTATTTCAGCCGCTATAGCTCTAAGTTTGGATAATATTAAGGTTTTGATAAATGAGAAGATTGCGGAGCAGAAGGCAAGAGATGCAATAGAAATTTGTGTGGCGGAATAAGTCATGGAATGGTATAAGGTCATTGGGTGTCGTAAGACACCTTGTGACATATGAAATTTGAAATTGTGCCCATATAAGGGTTGTGATGCACAAGGTATTCTGGTTTTCCAGTAAATAAAAAATGAAAGAACTAGCAGTTTATGTAACATATACATTAAAACAGGTGGATTACGGGTATAATTAGGAGGAATAAAAATATTTAATGCTACTTTAATACTACTTTTATATTGCAATATGTATATTAAAATGATATTATATGTATACAGAAATGAGAGGTGCATATGGAAATATTCAGTGTAAAACAAATAGCAGATATGTTAAATACGCAGCCTGAAACTGTAAGAAGATGGATCAGGAGCGGAAAATTAAAAGCTGAGAAAACTTCTAGAAAAGAAGGACACGCAGTAACAGAAGGAAACTTAAAAAAGTTTCTTAAGTCATCACCTAAGTATACTGGAGTGATAGCGGGTGCTACGATTGGTGCAATGGTAGCTCCAGTTGTAGCTATTCCTTTAGTTGGAGGTATAGCTGCTACTTATTTAGCTGCTAACAAGAATGGAAAAGAATATGATGATCCGTCATTTTCGAAAGAAGATGTAAAAAAATATCTTAATGAAGAAATCGAGAGACGCACCACTTCAATTAATCAGAAAATGAAGACCATTGAACAATTACAACAAGAGATTGCTATGGATCAACAGCAGATAGCTGAGTGTACATTTATAATTCATGAGCTAGAAAGTGAAAAAGAATAAGAGAAGATTATGGGACAGATTATTTGATAAAATGTCTATATATACGAAGGGAGAAGTATTTATGGGTGCTTTAGTGAATCTTAAGAATACATGCGATAATTTTTCAGTTGAGTTTGAGGTGCTACCTACTGTTGATTTTACAGAAGGAATGGATGAAAGGCAGCAAAGAATTTTCGAGGGTGTGGCATCAATTGATGAGCAATTAGCGGAAAATGAAAAAGTGATTGCTGAGCTTAATGTTAATATAGATAAATTAACAAACCATGCAGATGGAATAGACTATATGGTAGCAGTTGCTAGCGGTGTGCTGGCAGGAATAATAGATATCGTTTTTGTGGAGGATTTTTCATTAGAAAAGGCCAACGAGTGGGGAAACGATAAAACAAATAACTTTGTAGTTAAAATAGCTCAAAAGCAGGGATATAAAGGAGATGACTTATATGGAGCTGTGAAATTCTTGGAAGAAAAATTCCCTCTTGCTGCTGACAAAGCTACAAATGATTTTGGAGGTGGGTTGCAACATCATCTCAGAGATTTTTCCCATCATCCAACTCCAGTAGGATTATTCTTTTCATTCTTAACACAGTTTACAGGGAAAGTATATGGAACAGATGTAACCGGAATATTTAAGATAGTAGAACTTAGGTAATTGCGAAACAAGTTCTTAATCTTGATTGAAACAATAAAGAACTTGTGCTATTGCACTAATCCTCAGATGTGAAAGGATATCTTTGATTTTGGCGCATTTTAATAAGCCTAGAACTTATAGATTGGGTAAGTTCTAAGCGATAAGCGGTTTTACACTTCTGATGTACTGATACTGATGTATTTTATCTGCAAGTAATACAGAGATGAGCTGTGTGATTCCTGCAAGAATTAAATCGGCATGAAGAGTTTTCTCATTTTGGGTTTTTCTATAAGCCAGACAGAAACTATCTTTGAAATGATTTATGGAACGTTCAACGGTTGTTCTAATCTTATATGTTTCGTTCCACTCATCGGTACCTCTGAGTGTACCTGGATAAGCTCGTAAATCTTTTTCTGGATATAGGTAGACCATTCGACCGCAACGAGAATCTGTACATGGATTCTCACAATGACAGACGCGACGATATTTTCCGTTCTCAAGTTTATCATATGTGGTTAGTGGACAGACAAATTTAATTGTTGAAACGCCGTATCTAAAATCAGGATTCTTGCTTTCGCGTTGAAGCTCCAATGATGGATTATTAGGACAACAAGGGATACCGTTTTCGTTGATTGAACAACTGCTTTTTAAAGGTGATCTGGAGTTCAGTGGAATGTAGGCAGAATGATAGTGTTTATCCTTACCGAAAGTATCACCTGAGAGTAGTTGCTTGTAGATGGAGACAGAGTCAAAAGCAGCATCTCCTAAAAATGTCTTGGGATTTATCAATGGATGAGCTTTAAAGAAATCTATTAACGTGGGAATAAGTAATCGTGCATCATGAACAGATTTATCTTCATCCGGTGAATTGGATTTTTTGTTAGGAATAAGTTCAGGATGAGAATCGAGAAACTCCCTGTTATAAAAATCAATGTGACGAACGATTCCAAGACCATTTGTTACAAGGCCAATCTTGTAGACATAGCAAAAGTGACCGTCCACGTATAATTGTTTGATTTGATCATTAGCAGATGCATGAGGAGGCATAGAACTATATGCAGCTTTATAAGGATCATAATTAGAATCATAGTTTTTGGCTTTGGCATAAGCTTTTAACTGTTTAATAACCTTGTCGGCATACTTTGGATTGTTTTCGGTAACCCAAGCCTCAATGCCTGACGTGTCAAAAATGGTCATATCCGCTTTAGCAGAGTCGATGGCTTGGCATATCGGTTCAGTGAGATCTACAAGATTCTCAAAAACTGATTGTAAGTCTTTTAGAAAGTCTTGTTTGAAACGAGTAATTTTAGAAGCATCGGGGACTTTGTTAAAACCACAGAACTCTCTTAAATCTCTTGAGTATTGAAGGAACACGAGAAGTAAAGAGTCTGTAGGGATAGAAAATATACGTTGAATAATCAAAGCCCAAAGGAGTGCATTTAAAGGGTATTTGCGGGATCTACCCGTTGATGCATAGAAATGATTTCCGAAAGAAATCGGAACGATTTCATCTAGGTCAATATGAGTTTCTAGAAGCGATAGAAACTGAGGCTTGTCAGAGACTAAAATTTCTTGGCAATTTTCAAAAACATCTGCCACTGAGAGCTGTTTGTATGGTATCATGTGAATAGTATCTCCTTTGGGTAGGTGGTTTAATGGTTTCTCGACAATTCTATTATACCATAACCTAGAGGGGATATTTTGTTTTTGTAACAAAAAAATGCAGTATTTATGCGGCTTTAGGCGTTTCGCAAACGCCTAAGATAGTAGAACTAAAAGAGGGGGATCTTATTTTGGCGGGCAAAGACTTTCCAGAGAAAGTGACCTTTGGGCTTGTAAATTGGTTCTTTCATATGATTAGTGATATCGCAGGTTCATCAAGCTCTATTTTAGATGGAAAAGTGGGAACAGGGTTGCCAGGTCCTTTGGTATCACTGTTAAAAGAAATCTCGGCGTTACCTATATTCAAAAATATGAATGAAAAAGGGTATAAAGAATTCTCTGTGTGGATTTCTAAACTATTCAATGGAACTCTATTAGGGAAGAGAGACGAAAATGGAAGACTGATTCCTTTGAAGTTTGATTTGCGAACAGAATTAGGTGTTGCTCAACAACTTGGAAAGCAGGCAATACCAGTAATAATTAATGAATGTATTGTACGTGGCTTTTATTTTATAAGAAGATTCTTTATGGAAATTCGTGATCATGGTGTAAAGAAAATTGCGGATTTAAAAAATATTAATTGGGAGAATACGCTTCCATTTAAAAATAGAACCGTAATAAGAATGTTAACTATTTCAACAGGAACAATGACAGCAATCGATTTAGCAGATGCAGCGATTGAGTCGGCTGTTAAGTCCGGAGGAGTTGGACCGGCATTCGTTTCTAATATGTTAGTTAAAGTTAATTTTGTTGGAGTGGGAAGATTTGCAATAGCTGTTGGTTCAGATGTCAAGATGGGCGTTAATCGAAGCAAGTTAAGAAATGAACGTATTGTTGCAATGAATGAACAGATTTTCCTGTTGAATGGGAAGACATTCTATAAGCAGGCAGAAATGTGGATTGCGGCAGAAAATGCAGGTGAGACAATAGAAGAAGCATATTCATTGATGGAGAGAACAGCAGAAGTATATGCTATGGCATATTCAGATATGAAGTCTGATTTGAAGAAAATTTCTGGCTATACAGTAGGAATTGAAAAAAAGAACGCAGGATTGTTAAAAGAAATTGATGATATTTTACAATGGGGGTAATATAAATGGGCAAAAATGAGTTAGTTAGTGTACAGAGTATAAATGAAAGTTTAGTACCTACACTTATTCAGGAACAGTTTGGTCAATTAAAAGTGTTAAAGCAGAATGTAGAACTTTCAACTAAGAAGGCTGAATCGGCTCAAGAGTCTGCAATATCTGCAAAAAGCAAATCAACAGGATTATTTCAAAAAAAGGAAGCAATAGAATCATTACAGGATGCAGCGGTTGATTTGGCAGATGCTCAGATATCTCAAGCTGAGGCGCAGGAACTTTCATTTGAATATCAGCAGAAATTAAGTGAAATCACTAAATATTTATTTGGGCTTGGAGTTACCAATATTGCGGTTAACAGAAGCGTTGTAAGAGAACTTGAAATGCGTTTAAGAGGTGCTTCAGAAGAGGAACTTGATGAATTTGCCAGAGAAGAAATAATAGGTGTTGTTAAGCAGTTAAAAGCTCAAGAAGATATTATGAAAAAACAAAGTGAACTAACTGATAGGGTAAAACAACATGAGAGTAAACTCATATGGCAAGAAGAAAAGCACAAAAAGCATGACGATATGTTTGAAAGTAGTAAAAAGAAGGCGGCAGAACATGACAGACTGTTAGCTGATAAAACTATAAAAGATAAGAATCAAGATGCCGAAATATCTCGTCAAGCTGTAAAGGATGAAGAACTGGATAGAAGAATAGATGAATGTGTAGAAAAGGATAAAGTCCAAGAAGAAGAAATAGCACGCCAGGCTGCAAGAGATGAGGAACTGGATAGAAGAATTGATGAGGGCGTTGAGAAAGATAAAAGTCAAGACGAAGAGATAGCACGTCAGGCTGTAAAAGATGAAGAACTGGGTCGTAGGATTGATGAGTGTGTAGAAAAGGATAAAGGCCAAGATGCAGAAATAGCACGCCAGGCTGCAAAAGATGAAGAACTGAGTGGATTAGTAAATGAACTGATACAGTCAAATTTAGATAAAGAAGCTCAAATACGAGAACTTAAGAGTAAATGTGAAGATTTAACAAACCAAATTGCTTCAGGTTCAGAGTATGTAGAGAGTGTGGAAAGCAGTATTAAAAATAAACTTGATGAGACGGCAAGTAAAAAAGGACTGATTGTATCATACATAATAGGTGCCGCAGCACTGATTGCTTCGATTGTGAAATTCTTTGTATAGTGCTGAAGTGTTGATTAGAACGGAATGAATGTTTGAAAGGAGAAAAGTATTAATGCCAGTTTATGGATATATAGGAATTGGATATTTAGTTATAATAAATCTTGTTACATTGATAGTGTATATAAAAGAAGCAGAGGAACCGTCTACAAGAATATCAGCACTGGTATTATTTTTGCTTCCAATAATAGGAGGTTCTTTTGGTGCTATATTAGCAAACTATTTTAGAGATACTTCTTATAGAGAACTAAGAAGTGGAGTTGCTAAAGTGCTAGCTTACTTACCACCTGTAATGTTTATTATTCAATTTGTGCTAATTGTATACATGATAGGAGTTGGTAATTGTTTTTCGTTCTTATGGAATTTCGCATATACCAAGGCGGGAGTGATTGGATGTATTCTTTTGGTGCTGAATTTTCTTTCATTTGTATTAATCGTAATTAGAAGATCAGCATATTACATAGCACCTAGTGGAAATAGCCTAATAGCGGATTATATCTTAATTCCAGTATTAGTATTGGGTGGAGCGACTGGTGCCTTATTAGCAAAAATAATTTTTAATTTCAAAGAAAACGATCCTTGTAATTGTACAAAAGAAGTGCAAAACTTCATGTATGGTGCTGGTGTTTATATTTTCTGTGTTATACATATTGGTTTGTTTATTTATTTCTTTTGTATAAGATAGAACAAATATAATTGCGCGCGCCGGGTGTAGATAAATATTCCTTTATTCATAGGGGTTAAATTGAATTTCCGAAAGATTTCGAAGAAGAAAATGAAATTGAATAATGATGATACATAGAGCATTCAAGCCAAAAACTTGTCTGCTCTCTTTTTTTATCCAGATTGGAAAGAAGGTGAGATAATTGAAAATCAAAAAAGTGGATGACAAACCAATGATAATCCACACAAAAGCAAAGACAAAGATTCATTCCCATGAAGCGAAGTCTACTGGGATTAAGGGACACAATGTTTATTCTGTAAAAAGAAGTCCGAAGATTAAGTCAGCCATAGCTATCATGCAGACAATGGGAAAAGGAACAGTTCGACGAAGAGGTAAAACTACTTATCGGAAAAGCACGATTCATCAGAATCAGGCAGAACGTGGAGGACGAATCCATCAGCATAACAGAAATATAAAGGATGACAAGAAGACTATTAAGACAAAGAATTCCGGTATTAAGTTAGTGGGTGCAGCAGGAGCAAATGCAGCAGCAAATCAGATGGAGGGTGCAGATGAAGTAAGAGAAGCAGCCATGATTGCTTATGGGATTACAAAACCCATGACTGGAACAGCTTCTAAAGGAGCAGAAATATTCAGAGAGAAGGCATTGGTAGAGAAGAAGCGAAAGATTAAGAAGGTGGAGTCAGGAAGAAAGCTTGCGAAAAGGCAGATTAAAAAGACAACACAGAAGGTAGCAAAGAAAGCGGCAAAGGACACTGCTAAGAAAGTTGCAAAAGAAACAGCGAAAGTAACTACAAAAGTTGCAACGGATGTTGCTGTAACAGCTGCAGGAACTGCGGTAGTTGGACCACTCGGTCCATTGATTGGGATTGCTGCTGGAGAAGTTGTAGGAGCAAAGATTGATCATGGCGATATGAAGCATAATAGCAGAGTACGTAAAATCAAATTCTTTATGGATAAGATGAATGCCCAGGATAAACAGCAAGACAGTGTTTTAAAGCTCTTGAAAGACTTAGTTATGAACCGGGCTGCCATTCCATTAAAGAAAATGGCACTTGTTGTGGGAGGATTCTTGTTAGTATTGATTTTGTTGATAGCTGTTATAACAGTTCCGGTTGTTACAGTAGTTGCAACGATTTATAATTCCCCGTTTGCTCTATTCCTGCCGCCGTTGGAGGAAGGTGATACTGTAATGAGTGTTACCACAGAATATGTTTCCAATTTCAACAGGGAGGTTAGCACACTAGCCAATGAGCATTCTGGATATGACAGTGGAGAAATTGTCTATGTGGACTATGAAGGAACAGCTGCGAATCCAAGCAATTATTATGATATCATGTGTGTCTATATGGTAAAGCATGGTATTGGTGATACGGCAACAATCATGAATGATACGTCAAAAGGCTGGCTTCAGGATATAGTCAATGATATGTGTTCTTACACGACCAGTTCCCGAACAGAAACCCATGAGAATGAAGATGGAACAACAGATTCGGAAACAATTCTTTCTGTTAATGTTACGCTAAATGATTACAGAGATATGATTGCCGAATATAACTTTGATGAAGACCAGATAGAACTAATCAATGAGATGATGAGCCCCGAAAACCTAGCTATGATAGGCTATAGC
>JBASOB010000672.1:0-4650 GCA_049657865.1 Mobilitalea sp. | reverse complement strand
TGGTAAGTCGGAGATTGGTTCTTTGCTTTCTTATTATTTTAATAGTATGGGTATTGGCAGTTATATTCTGTCAGGAGATAATTATCCTCACCGGATCCCCAAGTATAATGATGCAGAACGTCTTCGCGTGTACCGTGAAAGTGGTTTGAAAGGACTAGTCGCCAGCAGGGAATTTACGAAAGAGCGAAATGTAACTTTGCAGCAACTGCAGGAGAGTGGAAAAGATTCCGACGCAGATCTGGGCTCCGTGTATTCATGGATTACCTATTATCAAGAGGCAGGTAAAAATGGACTGGAAACTTACCTTGGTACTGCTAATGAAATTGATTTTGAAGAAGTAAATAATATCATAGCTGAGTTTAAAAATAATTACTCCAATATAATGCTAAAACGTATGGGCAGGGAGGAAAAAGAACTATGGTATGATTCTGTTGATTTTAGTGCGATTCAGATTTTGATTATTGAGTGGACGCATGGGAATAACTCAAATCTGAAGGGAATCGATATTCCGATTCTTTTAAACAGTACTCCAAAAGAAACTTTGGAACATAGAAGGCTTCGTAACCGAGATGGTGCCATTGATAGTTCCTTTACGATGGAAGTACTTAACATCGAGCAGAAACTGCTATCTTCTCAAGCTCCGAAAGCAAAAATCATAGTAACCAAGAATGGGCAAATCATCTCCTACGAAGAATTGAATCAGATGATTTGAGTGATGGACATGAGTTAACTAGGAAGATGAGTTAAGTAGGAAGATAAGTTAAGCAGTAAGATAAGTTAAGCAGTAAGATAAGTTAAGTAAGAAGATTAGTTGATTAGGAAGATAAATTAGATAGAAAGAAAAGTTTAGCATAGAGATAGATTAAGGGTATAGATTAGTTAAGTATAGAGGCAAATTAAGGATAGAGATAAGTGGAGGATGGAGATGAACGGGATGAATAATACTGACAAAAAAAGAGAGAAACCGTTAATTCAAGCAGGACCTATGCTAAACGTTTACCCTGACAGTATGGGCAAAAACCTGGGAGATATCGTTAAATTCTTAAAAGATCCTTCCCTTAAAGACGTGTTCCAATCAGTTTACGTATTGCCGAGTATCTTTAATACAGATTTGGATCGGGGTTTTTCGGTAATTGATTATAATTTAAATGAAGCATATGCTTCTGAGCAAGATATCAAAGATTTACAAGAGATGGGCATGAATTTTAAATTTGATTTTATCATGAACCATGCCTCCGTGTTGTCAGAACAGTTTCAGGATATATTAAAAAATGGAGAAAATTCGTTTTATAAGAATTTCTTTATTAACTGGAATAAATTCTGGGAGGGTCACGGGCAGATGACGGAAGAAGGATACATTCAACCGGAGGAAGAGCTGATCAGGAATATGTTTTTCCGCAAACCGGGTCTTCCGATACTGAAGGTGCGTATGCCGGACGGTAAAGAAGTGCCATATTGGAATACCTTTTATCAGGAGGTACGATATAAAAATGTAGATGTCCAGGAGATTATGGAGGCTGTTAAGCTTCAATATACTACAGCAGAGAGAGTTGCAGACTTGGTTAACCATGCTTTAAGTGAAGGGAAAAAACCTGTTGAAATTGAATTTGGAGATTTGAAAAAATACCAAAAAGAAGTAGTCAATCTTTTGGAATCAAACCGGAGATATCTGGGTCAGATGGATCTGAATATAAAGTCGCCATTAGTATGGCTCTATTACGAGGAAACCATAAAGAAGCTTGCTGGATACGGAGCACATATTGTCCGCCTGGATGCATTTGCTTATGCACCGAAAGAACCGGGAGAGAGAAATTTCTTGAATGAGCCGGGAACCTGGGAGTTGCTTGAGCGAATCAGAGAAATTGCAGATAGATACGATGTCACTCTTTTACCTGAGATCCATTCAGAATACAGGGAAAAGATTCATGAAAAAATCGCAGAAAAAGGATATATGACCTACGATTTTTACCTGCCTGGACTGATAATAGATGCATTTGAAAGAAAGACGAATGAGGCAATTCTGAACTGGATTCATGATATTCAGGAAAAAAATATCAAAACCGTGAATATGTTAGGCTGCCATGATGGAATTCCTTTGCTAGATCTGAAAGGTTTGCTGTCAGAGGAACAGATACAGAAATTGATTGATATCGTGGTAAGCAGAGGTGGCTATGTCAAGGATCTTCACGGGAAGACCAATCTCTATTATCAGGTGAACGCAACCTATTACAGCGCTTTAGGAGAAGATGACGATAAACTGCTATTAGCTCGAGCAATTCAGATGTTTATGCCTGGTAAACCTCAGGTGTGGTATCTTGATCTCTTTGCAGGAAAGAATGATCATGATGCAGTAGTAAAAGCTGGTCCAAATGGACACAAAGAGATTAACAGGACCAACCTGTCACTCGAACAGATGCAAGAAGACAGCAAGAAGCAAATAGTTCAGAAACAGCTTTCTCTGCTAACCTTCAGAAATACATTTCCTGCCTTTGGATTTGATGCCAAACTGACGGTAATGGAGTCAGAGCCTTATATTCTAAAGCTGAAATGGGAGAACAAGGGATACAGTGCAGTGCTAGAAGCAAACCTGAAAGAATCCAGTTTTACTATCAGCGCAAAGGATGACAAAGGCATAAGCAGAGAAATGTAAGCATAAAAGTGTAAGCATAGAATCGTAAGCATAGAAATGCAAGCATAGAAATGTAAGCATAGAATCGTAAGCATAGAAATGTAAGCATAGAATCGTAAGCAGAGAAGTGTAAGTATAGAAGTATTCAACAAGTAGAGAACAACCTTGTATCAGGGACTGAAGCTGAAGTAACCAGGAGACAAGGTAGAGGAAAAGGGAGGAAGTAATATCAGTATGGAATGGAAAGCAGCTTGGAGTTATTTACCAATCAACTATAATTCGACCATTGGAACAATAGAAAATATAACACAGAGAACGCGTTTTACGAATAACTTAAATGGAAGCAAAATTAAAATTAAATTTTCTAATCTTTGCTCAAAAGAGCCCTTAATTCTTGAGAAGGTTATCATCGGAAAGACAACGGATCATGAAGAAATTATGGATATGAAGCAGATTACCTACCAGGGAAGCAAGCAGGTAGCAATCGGTCCGGGAGAAGAGTTCTATAGTGATGAGTTGGAATGGAAGATAGGGATGGAAGAAGACATTGTGCTTTCCATTTATGTTAAGGATAAATGCGAAATTCAATCCTCCTGTTCTACCTGGGCTTCAAGAAGCTGGCATACGGTTTATGGAATGGATGGAAATTATACAGAACAGCAAAAGTTTGTTGAAACAGAAAGCGTCGAGGTATATCCATTTTTACAAATAGATACCCACAGGGCAGATGTTATCATTGGAATTGACGAAATACAGGTATTTACAGATGAAAAAGTGAAGACAGTTGCACTCTTTGGAGATTCTATTACTCATATGTCCTACTATAGCGATGCGCTAATTGAAAAATTGAACATAACATACCCTGGAAAAGTGACAGTGATCAATCGTGGAATTGGAGGAAACCGTCTATTGTACGATGCCACTTATATTGCGGAGATGCCAGGTCAAGGATCTATCTTTGGAAAGACCGGGACCCACCGCTTTCTGCAGGATGTATATGGAAGTACAACTCCGGAGGTTGTAATTGTCCTGATCGGAATTAATGATTGTGTACATCCTTATGCCTTCCGGTATCATGATGAAATCGTGAGTTCAGAACAACTAATTAAAGGATATATGGAATTAATTCGAATTGCTCATGAAAAAGGAAGCAAGATTATGATGGGAACCATAATGCCTTATCGAAATGACAGTCAAGAATGGTTTTTAGAAGCAGAAGAGACCAGGTGCCAATGCAATGAATGGATTCGTAATCAAGTTTTAGCAGATGGAATCGTGGATTTTGATGAAATTATCAGAGACACGGTTAATCCTGTCTATATGCAGAAGGATAGTCATTTGGGCGATGGAGTACATCCGAATACAGCTGGTGGTATAAAAATGGCAGAGGCAATCCCCATGGAGTGGTTTAAGTAATCGCTGATGAGATAAAATGTGTGAAGAGCTTAATAAAGCTAAATAAGAGCAAAATAAGCGCCAAGTAATAACTTGATTAAGAGCTAAGTGAAGAGCTAAGTGAAGAGCTAAGTGAAGAGCTAAGTGAAGAACTAGGTGAAGAACTAAGTAAAAAGATAAGTTAAAAAGAAAGTCTCACAAAGAGGTATATTATTTGCCGATTTGTGAGACTTTTTATAATTTTTGATCTTATTCGTGGGTTTCCTGAAAGAAGCCGGAGTAGGATATGGGTTCATTTCCTTGATAGAGGTGAGAGGTGTCACCTAAAGCCTGACAGCGGAAATATGCTTCGCCTTTGACGCGTTCTTCTGTGACAAGTGTGGTTACGGAAGAAGGAGCTACAAAGAAGCCTTGCCAAAGGAGTGGCGCTGATATTCCAAGAAGATGGGATAGGAGGGCAAACTCAGAACCTAAATGGCAGAAGAATACGATTGTATCTTGGTTACCTTTCTCACAGTGATAGAAATTTCCATCGCGGTGGTAGCCATATTGCGCAAGCAGAAGATCGAAGTTCATGGTCATATTGTGATATACTTCGGCTACATCACCTGCCATCATAATTGGAT
>JBASOB010000671.1:0-6076 GCA_049657865.1 Mobilitalea sp. | reverse complement strand
CTGTAAGTAGGAGCATATTATTTTCTCAAATTATTTCCAGCTCAAATATTATTCTACAAGTGATGTTAATTTATTTTAATTCAATCTCATTTCCAGTACTCAGATAATTCAGCTGCTTCTTCATCATAAGACGCATGAATTCATATACTTTTACACCGGTACAATGACAAGTATAATATATCGTATTGCCTCTGGTCATAAAACTAGCAACATTTTCGAGAAAAATTCGATTGTCTTCTCTTTGAAGCATTAATTGGTAAAAATGATACCCGCCAATCACATACTTCATTTCCTGACTGCAGATACTTTCTGCTTTTTCCACTATATTGATGATGCCATTGTGCGAACAAGCTGTAAATAAAGCATAGGTATCATTTTCACGAATGATTAGATTTTGCTCATGTTCAAAAGTATCTTGGATATATTGTTTTCCTGTCTTCTTATACAGTTTATGATTTGATTTCGGGAGATATTTGTCATCATCAATGTCTGAAAATAATTGGAGTTCGTCATCGATTTTAAGGATTCCAGCTGAGCGAATCAAACGGTTATCATTTTCCAACTTCCTGTCAAGGCCTACTTCAAATTTCATGCCAAGCATACCTGCGTAATGTGGTTCAAAAGCAGAGGCGTGGATATAGATTTTAGCTTTCTGGTTATTCTTAAGGAAATATTTCAACCCGCCTCCATGATCATAATGCCCATGGGAAATGATTACTGTATCAATATCCTCGATATTTACTCCCATCTTTTTTGCATTTTTCAGGAAAAGATCGTTAGGTCCCAGATCAAATAATATTTTATGCAGTTCTGTCTCTATATAAAGACATAGTCCATGAATACATTTGTAACTCTCTGATGATGTTGTATCTTCAACCAATGTTTTTATAATCATGAAATCCTCCAATCTGTTAAATCAAACAATTCAGTATATACCATTCGCAATGTTATTACTTTTGGGTACAAAAAAACCTCTCAAGATATTAATGCATAAATCATGAAAGGTTTTGTTATAAGATTAGTTGTTTTCAAGTTCTTCTTTTGTTATGGTCTTGCCGTCTCTCCAGATACGCTCCAGATTGTAGAATAAACGGTCATCTTGTGAAAATACATGTACAATTACATCGCCGTAATCCATAAGAACCCAAGTGGAAGAACGAACGCCCTCTACTCTTTTTGGCTCATATCCAGCACGGGTAAGTTTGTCCTGTACCGCATCAACAAGTGCTGTTACTTGGGAAGAGTTTGTACCATTTGCAATAATAAAGTAATCTGCAATGATGGAAATGTCTCCAATTTCAATTACTTTAATATCTTCACCTTTTTTATCTTCTAAGGCTTCATAAGCCAGTTTAACCATTTCTTTTGAGATGTTCATCACAATCTCCTTTCATTTCGTGTTGCTTCGAATAACTGTTTATAATATTCGTAAGTCTCATTTGTTAATGTGTCAATTGTAGAACAGGTCTGATCCAGGTACTTCAATGTATTTTCTGTTATCATATAGACTGCCAAATCTAAGTTTTCATATGCCGCCACCCGTATTTCATTAATACCAGGTATCAGTTTACGATATGGTTCAATATAATCTGCAATAAATACAATTTTCTCTAGCAAAGACATTCCAGGTCTGCCTGTCGTATGATAAGTAATCGCATTATAGATATCTTCGTCCATAACGCCATACTTTTCTTTCGCATGGATAGCGCCTACTTTAGCATGAAGTAAATCTACGCATATTGCTTCCACTTCGGTAATCGGCAAATGGTATTTTATGCATTCCGCAAGGAGTTCTTCGTCTGTAAGATTCTTTGCACAATCATGAAGAATTCCAGTGATGCTTGCCTTTACAGGATCATAGCCATTAATTATTGCCAAGTCGCAGGAAACTTCTTCAACTCCGATTGAATGTTGATATCTTGATTCCTTCAGTATTTTTTTCATACTGTTTCTAAGTAATATAAGACGATCACTGTTTGGGGCTGACATTGTTTGCTCGAAATCCATTCCGGTACTACCTCCAGCTATAACCTTTATAGGCCTTGCTCCGACCGGTAAAGGCCGCGCTCTGCAATGTATGTATTTACTTCATCTGTCAAATAATATTTCGTTGTTTTATTTGATGCAATCCGGTTTCTGATCTGCTTTGATGCAATTCCGATGGTCGGCATATCAATTAGTATGATTTTAGCATTGTATTGCTCTTTTAAATGCGATACCTGCAATTCCATTTTTTCTGTTTCCACATTATCGCGGCCTGCTGCTATAATCGTACAGTGATCAAAGATAATCTGGGGTTCCCACCATTTGTGCATCATAAAAAGAGAATCTGCTCCTATTATAAAATAGTATTCGCAATTCGGGTTCTCTCTGGTCAGAATCGTTAAGGTATCCGCTGTATAAGTGGTTCCCTCTCGGTCCAGTTCCATTGTTGACAACTCAAAATGCGGATTATCTTTGATTGCAATCGAAACCATCTCCGCTCTTTGCGATGCAGTAACACCCTCCGGTTTTGCTTTATGAGGAGGATTTTGTGATGGCATAAATAAGACCAGATCTAGACCAATTTGTTCATAGGCATTTTCTGCCAAAAACAAATGGCCAAAATGAATCGGATCAAATGTTCCGCCCATAATTCCAATCTTTTTCATGTCAGCACTCCTTTATTCTTTACTTCTGGATTTCTTTTCTTCAGGAAGAACTATTTTCTTCTTATCTTTCGATTCTTTGTAAAGAACAATTTTCTTGCCCATAACTTGAACAACTTCAGAATGCGTACGTCCAGCTACGGTCTGTGCTAATTCCTTGGTATCGTCGGTGCAATTTTTTAAAACACTTATTTTAATAAGTTCTCTTGCTTCAAGTGCCTCAGCAACTCCTTGTGTTAATTCCGGTGTTAGGGAGGATTTACCGATTTGATAAATCGGTTCCATTGTCATAGCAAGGCTTCTTAAATAAGCTCTTTGTTTTGTTGTCATATAAGTATCTCCTTTCAAAGGATATGATATATTGAGGGGGGGCACTCGAGGCGGAGCCTCTCGTTGTTACTATAGGAGATATCATAGCACTTCAAAAGTATAAATACTTTTGAATTACTATGATATCTCGCGCAGCTTCGCTGCTAATAATCGCGTAGCGATTATTTATAGTAGTCAAATTGGAGCCCGTACATTCTTACGGTGTCGCCTTCTTGGATTCCTAGTTCTTCTAGTTTGATTAAGATTCCATTGTCTTTTAAGAAGTTCTGGAAGAATTCAAAGCCTTTTTCGGAATCGATGTTGGTGTATCCAAGCATTCTTTCGATTCTAGGGCCTTCTACTACGTAGATGCCTTCTTCGTTCTTAATAACGTCAAATGGTAAATCAGTTTTTGACATGTCTTCCGGAAAGTATTCGCGTTCAAATACGATTGGTTTACTATCTAAATTATTCAGCATACCTTTCACGTGGTATAAAAGTTCTTTCATGCCCTGACCGCTGACTGCGGAAATTGCGAATACTTTAATACCCTGTGGTTCAAAGATATCTTTTAATTTTTTAATAACTTCGTCTCCATCTTCTTCATACATTACATCCATTTTATTGGCTGCAATTATCTGAGGACGATTTGCAAGTTCCGGATTATAAGCAGTTAATTCTGCATTTATTTTATTGATATCATCAATTGGATCTCTTCCTTCAGTAGATGCTGCATCTACTAAATGAATGATAACCTTCGTACGCTCAATATGTCTTAAGAATTCATGGCCTAAGCCAAGACCTTCGGATGCGCCTTCGATTAATCCCGGGATATCTGCGATGACAAATCCGCCACCTTCTAAATCAACAACTCCCAAATTAGGCGTTAATGTCGTAAAATGGTAGTTTCCGATTTTAGGTGTTGCATTGGTGACACGTGACAACAATGTTGATTTTCCTACATTTGGAAAACCTACGAGTCCAACATCAGCAATTACTTTAAGTTCAAGAATAAGATTTAATTCCTTTGCTTTCTGTCCTGGCTGTGCGTACATTGGAACCTGCATCGTCGGAGTTGCATAGTGTTGGTTACCTTTACCACCATTACCACCACGTAAAATTACTTCTTTTTTATGTTCATTCGACATATCAATGATAACTTTACCGGTTTCTTTTTCCTTTATAACTGTACCTGAGGGAACTTTAACAATAAGATCTTGTCCGTCTTTGCCATGGCAGCGTTTTTTAGCTCCTGGTTCCCCGTCCGCGGCGCAATATTTTCTTTTATATCTAAAGTCAGTAAGGGTGTTCAAACCTTCATCTACTTCAAATATCAAATCGCCTCCCCTGCCGCCGTCTCCGCCGTCTGGACCGCCTGCCGGAACAAATATTTCCTTACGGAAACTTACATGGCCATCGCCACCTTTGCCCGATCTGATATATATTTCCGCTCTATCTGCAAACATTCTATCACCTGTTCAATGCAAATGAATGCATTGCCTTCTATATAAAACCTGATCTAATTGTATCTTAAGGATAAATCCTTATACTTATGAATATTATAATAAAATCCAATATCAAATACAACCAAAATTCTAAATGCTTGGTTGTATAGACAAAAAAAACCCCAAATCCCGGATCACTCGAGAATTTGGGGTTATTAACGAATGTTTACTATTTAGCTTCAACAACAACTGGGTATACACTAGCTTTTTTCTTGTCTCTACCCATGCGCTCAAATCTTAAAACGCCGTCTACTAAAGCAAATAATGTATCATCGCCACCGCGTCCAACGTTAGTTCCGGGATGGATCTTCGTTCCGCGCTGTCTGAAAAGAATATTTCCTGCAAGAACAAATTGACCATCTGCTCTCTTCGCACCTAATCTCTTGGATTCGGAATCTCTACCGTTCTTGGTAGAACCAACACCCTTTTTATGGGCGAAAAATTGAAGGTTCATTCTTAACATGTTCTACACCTCCTATAATTCTGACTACAAATCAGTTATCCCTTTACTGCTTAATCTGCGTAAGGTGGATATACTTCTTCGTGTATTGATCTTCTATGCCCTTAAGGCCTAAACCTAAGGAACTTAACAACAAATTCGAGTTATTACTCATTGATGAAATCACATGAAATTCAATGATTCCATTTTCTTCGTCCTGATTCAATGTGAACTTGTCCGAAGTAAAATTCTCAATGGAATTTATCGTGTTGATTACTAAAGCTGAAACTGCGGCACATACAATGTCGCTTCCGTATTCTGCAAAATCTGCATGTCCGGATAGTTTAAAACCAGTAATCAATTTTTCTGCATTCTTGTAAACAGATACATTTATCATATCATCTACCTATGCGTTAATCTTTTCAATCTTAACTTTAGTAAACGGTTGTCTATGACCGTTTTTCTTGCTATATTGAGTCTTTCTCTTGTATCTGAAAACAATAACTTTCTTGTTCTTGCCTTCTTCTACAACAGTCGCAGTAACATTAGCATTCGCTAGCATAGGATTTCCTACTACTAAACTTCCGTTATTAACTGCAAGTACTTGATCAAAAGTAATGGTTGCTCCAGCTTCAACGCCGAGCTTCTCAACTCTAATGATATCGCCTTCCGCTACTTTGTACTGTTTTCCACCAGTTGCAATAATTGCGTACATCTTGGCACCTCCTATTATCATTACTCGCCAATTATGGTGTCTGATTGCTCAGAACTTTAACCTCATTGTGCGGCACACTAGGTAATAGTAGCATATGAGTCACGGTTTGTCAATAAACAAATTGGTATATTATAGTAAATATATTAACCAAATTTATCTAACATATATTTACTCTTTTACTATATTAGGACTACCGGTCTTCCTTCTATGCTAAACAATAATAGTATTTCACTTCTATTACTTCTATACTAAATAATATTGGTATATCGCTGCTATTCCTTCCGTACTAAATAACAATAGTATTACACTGTCATTCCTTCTGTAATTAAACAATATTAGAATTTCACTGCCATTCCTTCTATAATTAAACAATATTAGAATTTCACTGTCATTCCTTCTATATTAATAATAATATTTCACTGCTATTACTTCGTAAGGGTCAAATCATCCGCCTTAACTT